>CAZXBY010000074.1:0-4356 GCA_964639055.1 Candidatus Woesearchaeota archaeon | reverse complement strand
ATCTTTTCTAATTTATTTGATGGAAAAAGATTTTGCTATTTGTTATATGGTGGCTGGAATGAGTAGTCGTTTTGGTGGGAGAATAAAACAATTTGCGAAAGTGGGGCCAGATGGTGAGTCATTAATTGAATATTCTTTAAATCAGGCGATTAAAGTTGGGTTCAATAAGATTGTTTTTATTGTTGGAGAAAAAACAGAAAAACCTTTTCGCGAGATGTTTGGTGATGAATATAAGGGTGTGTCTGTTTTTTATACGAAACAAGTTTTTGATTCTAAAGTTCGTGATAAGCCGTGGGGGACGACAGATGCACTTTGTTCTATTAAAGATATTATTGATTGTCCTTTTGTTGTTTGTAATGGAGATGATATTTATGGAGTGAACTCGTTTAGGGTTCTTTATGATTCTTTGAATGATGGGGATGGTGAGTGTGTAACTCTTGGATATGAATTGGGTGGAACTTTGCCTGATTTTGGGAGTGTTAATCGTGGTGTTTATAATTTGGATGCTGATTCTTATGTGAAAAATATTGATGAAACTATTGGAATAGAAAAAAATGGACTTGATGAAATCGGATTAAATGAAAAAATGAAGGTGAGTATGAATATTTTTGCTCTTTATCCTGATATTGTCTTTAAATTGAATGAGGCTTTGACCTTGTTTAAAGAAAACAATAAGGGAAATAGGACAATTGAGTGTTATTTGCCGGTGGAGTTGTCTAATTTAATAGATAAAGGTGAAGTAAGAATGAAGTGTTGTTCGACAAATGATAAGTGGTTTGGGGTGACTAATCCAGAAGATGAAGAGGTTGTTAGAGAAAAGTTGAAGAGAATTGAGTAGAATTATTATATATGTTTTTTTTTTGCAATTAATTTAATAAAATATGGTTAACTGATTAATTGATGGAGTTTTTCTGATGGATGCTGTTGATTCGTATGTCTCAAAAATGTGGAACAGTAGACTTTCGCCTGTTTCTTTGAAGGTGCCAGCGGAGTTTGCTGGGGTGCTTCTTAGACATACTTTTAGGGTGGCTGATCGAGAGGGTGGTCAGGTGGTTACTGATAGAAACGGAAATACTATCAGATTGGATAGGCTTGTTGTTCTTCCGATTCCAGAAAAGGTTCTTTATAGACGGTTAGGGAGCGCAGTTGTGCATAGTAAAAAATAAAAAATTATTTCTTAATTTTATAATATAAGCCAATTCCGCTCATTAAAAATGCGAAACCGTTTAGAATGACGAAAATTGTGTCTGTTATATATATCGCGTAAAGGGTTAAAGCTAATGAACCGATTGTGTAAAGTAAATTAAATTTTAAGTTGAGATTATTTTTTTTCTTTTTTATTATTTCAAGTGTCTGGGGTATCCAGCCTAGAGCTATCAAAATTAAACCAATTGTTCCGATAGAGTTTATGTATTGAATTGCCATCTTTTATGATTGAAAGACTTGGTAGTTTATATAATTTGTTAAATGGTTAATTTAATAAGATTAGATTTTCTTTGATATTGATGGTATATGCTATTGGAAGTTTAAAATTGAAAAATCGAGTTTTTTTGGCGCCGATGCTTGAACCGAATGATATTGCGTTTAGATTGTTATGTAAGAAGAATGGGTGCGCTTTGACCTATACAGGGATGGTGAGTCCAATGTCGAAACAAAAAATTTGTTTAGACGATAAACCTTGCCTACAATTGTTTGGGAATAGTGAGAAAGGGATTAAAAATTTCATAAAGAAGTATGATAAAAAAGTTTCTATGTGGGATTTTAATTTAGGTTGTCCCTCGAAAGCTAGTGGATGTTTAAGTCATGGAGCTTTTATGCATAATGATTTGGAGGCTATGGGGGATATTTTTAGAGTGATGAGGATGTCTACGAAAAAACCGTGTAGTGTTAAACTAAGAAAGAGTAAGAATGCCGTAAGAATTGCGAAGTTGGCGGAGGAGTGTGGCTTTGATGCTGTGTGTATTCATCCAAGGGTGCAGAAGCAGGGGTATAGTGGGGAGGTGGATTATGAGTTTGCTTTGAAAATTAAAAAAGCTGTCAATATACCGGTTATTTATTCTGGCAATGTTAATTTGAAGAACATAAAAAAAATTCTGAAAGATTTCGATTTTGTCATGATTGGTAGAGAAGCTATTGGGAATCCAGGGATTTTTAATGAGAAGAAAGTTGCATTCAAAGAATACCTAAAATTGGCCAAAAAATATAAATTGTTTTTTAGACAGATTAAGTATCAAGCGATGAATTTTACCAAGAGGGAGAATGGTGCGAAGGAGAGGAGACGGGAATTGATTAAGTGTAAGACGGTTGAAGATGTTGAGAAGGTTTGGAAAAGAGTAAGAATATTGAGTTTAACTTCTTAAGGTTTAAATAATTTAATAATTGTTTAAGTTAAAAGATGGAACAAAGAAAATTTACATTTACTTCTGAATCAGTTACGGAGGGGCATCCGGACAAAATATGTGATCAGATTTCTGATGGAATATTGGACGAATTATTGAAACAAGATTCCTTCTCAAGAGTTGCTGTAGAATCGTTGACGACTACTGGGACTGTTCATATATCAGGAGAGGTTACCTCGAAAGGTTCTGTTGATGTGCAAAAAGTAGTGCGTAACGTGTTAAAAGATATTGGATATATTGACTCGAAGTTTGGTATATCTTGTGACGATTGTGGGGTTTGGGTTGCTTTACATGAACAAAGTTCGGATATTTCTCAGGGAGTTAGTGAAGGGGTTGGGGATGATAAAGAACAAGGAGCGGGTGATCAGGGGATGATGTTCGGGTTTGCATGTAACGAGACTAAAGAGTTAATGCCGTTGCCTATAATGTTGGCTCATAAATTGGCCGCAAGGTTGGCGGAAGTAAGAAAGTTGCAAATTATTAAAGACCTGGGTCCTGATGGGAAAACGCAGGTTACAGTAGAGTATGAAAATAATAAACCTAAGAGAATTGAGGCGATAGTTATTGCTCAACAACATCTTGAGAATGTTAATGAAGATGAGCTTAGAAAAGAGATTTTTGAAAAAGTGATAAAACCTATTTGTGATGAATTGATGGATGAAGAAACAAAAGTGCACATTAATGCTACAGGTAAGTTTGTTATTGGTGGACCTGAAGGAGATACTGGTTTGACAGGTAGGAAAATAATTGTTGATACTTATGGTGGGATGGGGAGGCATGGTGGTGGATGTTTCTCAGGAAAAGATCCGTCTAAGGTGGACAGAAGTGGAGCGTATGCTGCAAGATATATAGCGAAAAATGTTGTTGCTGCTGGTTTGGCGGATAGATGTGAAGTTCAATTATCTTATGCTATTGGTGTGGCTGAACCTACGGGGATATTTATTGATACGTTTGGAACAAATAAAGTTTCAGAAGAAAAAATTGTTGAATTAGTGAAAAAATATTTTCCATTAAAGCCAAAGGATATATTAGATCAACTTGAATTGAGAAGGCCAATATACAGAAAAACTGCTGCTTACGGTCATTTTGGTAGGGAAAGTCCTGAGTTTAAGTGGGAAAGTGTTGATAAAGCTGAAGTGTTGAGACAAGAGGCTTTCTGACAATATCAAATTAAAAGTTGATAAGATTTTTTAGTCCCAATTACAGTAATGTCGTGTGTCAAACCTTTCGAGGGCTTCAAGAGTTGCTTTATCTTCTTCTTTGTAAATTCTTAGAACTTTAAATTTTCCCTTTTTGTTGTGTTTATCAAACCCTTCTATTTGTATTTCCGCGACATATCTTTTGTCAGTATTTTTTAATAAGACGTGTTGTCCGGTCTTGTATTCGGCTTCTTCTTCTGTCTCAAAGCTTCTTTCATCATCATTTTTTAATCCTTCCAATTCTTTGCTAGAAAGAATTAAAATATCATATAGTGCCATAAAGAGAATGATACCTTATAGAAATAAGGGTACTGTCCTATATAAAATGTTGGAAATGTTGGAATAATTTATTGGCCTAAAAAGCACTTAGAATTTTTTTGAATAACCAACTTAATCCGTTAATGATGTACAAACTGCCGATTAATATGAATATACCGATGATGCAAACGATTAATGAAAGGATTATTTTTAAGTGAAGAGCTGTGACGATAAAGGTTCCAATAGTCATTTCCGCGAATGGAGCATAAAAAGGCGTTATGATTAAGCTAAGGGAAATTGCTAACAGCGTTACTACGATTGTGAACGAAATTATGCCTAACGGGAAAAGTAATAAAAGATAGATTATGTTGAGATATGTTTTACTTTGACTAAATATGCTAAAGAAATTTTCTCTTTTTTTAATTTTTCTCTTTCTTTTTTGCATATTAATTAAGAGTGGTTATTTTTTATAAATGTTGTGGAGAATCATGGAAATAAAT
>CAZXBY010000073.1:0-4458 GCA_964639055.1 Candidatus Woesearchaeota archaeon | reverse complement strand
TTTTTTGTCTGTTCTAGCTCAATTCCTAATGAAAGTAATGCTAATGCTGTATCATAATATTCGTTATATTGTGTTGATTCTGCTTTCCAATAAGAATTAGACTTTTGGTCTTGAATCAGTTTTTTTCCATAATAGCTGTAGCCTGTTATTTTATAGATGAATGCGTCTGGAAGATATGATTTTTTGACATCTGAAATTGCTATTAGATATGGTATAAATTCATCTATATCATAACCGGCATCTTGGAGAGCTAGTGTTCCCCACGCGGTTCCTTCATAATCACAACCATTTGATGTTCCTAGACATTTGGAACTTACGCTATGCTCAGTTGCACCATGTTGTGATGATTTTTCAGTATTTTCTAAGACATAGATTATTGAAGACCTTTGATTTTTATATAATAAATTTGTTGAGAAATCTTGATCACAGGATATTTTAAATATCTTTGAGTAACAGCTTGGATTGATTTTATACCAGAAGTTGGATTGGGCCCTTGTTAAACATTCACCAGCGTCTATATTAATTTTTTTATTTTCGTCTACTTCAATATCATATTGCAGAGTTCCGTCATTGATTATACAATTGGTAAATCCATCCGAATCTTCTTGCAAATACCAAATTATGTCTGTTGGATTTTGCCTTTGTTCTAATAACCATTTTTCTATTAGTGCTGTATCTTTTCCAACATGTCTTAAAGCTAGTAGTGCTAAGGCAGTATCTTTTATTGTACCGAAGTGTTCTGCTTCCTTTTTACTTTCTAACTTTTCAATACACCCGTCCATTATGTTGTCTGGGGAGGCTAGAATGGTTAATGCTATTTCTGTAACTGAATTTATGTTTTCACAATTGTTTCCTGCCTTTTCCTCTAGACATTCAAATGATTTTGACCAATTTCCTAAAGTTGCAGTTGAGGTTGAAGCTGTAGAAACTTCGGTAGTTGTGTCAGTTGTATCATCAGTTGTATCATCGGTTGTATCATCGGCTGTATCGGTTGTGTCAGTTGTATCATCGGTTGTATCCTGAGCTATCACTAATGCTAAAAAAGAGAATAATAGCATTAAAGTTAGTATATATACACCTATTCTTTTCATATTTATTGTAGTGATTGATTATTTATAAAGATTTGTTAAGAGGGTGGTGAGTTTTTTTATGAATTTTGATTTCTTCCTCTGGCTCTCATTGCTTTTTTTATCGTATAATTGATTGAATTTTTCATATAACTTTTTCTTTCCAAAAAAAAAGTTAATAAAAGAAAGGAAAAGTTACTTTCTGAATAGGGAATGAATCCCTGTTAGAAATACCCATAACGGGATTATCTAAAATGAAAGTTATCACTTATTATATTCGGCTCGGCCTCTTGCTCTCATTGCCTTTTTGATTGTATAATTGATTGGATTTTTCATGCCTGGTTCGGGTGGAGATGTTATTCCAAATTCTTTGTATATTGGTTTATCATAGTTTGGGGGGAGCCTTTTATTTTTGGCGTGCCAATCTCTTTGGGGCTTAATATATCCTTGTTTTAAGGGAAGCTTATTTTTACTGTTCCATTCTTCTGTTTTTTCTAAGATATAGTCTTGGGGGAACTCTAAGGAGTTGTAAAAAGATAATAAAATGTTTAGGGCTCTTTTTCTTCCGTCACCTTGAATACCTTTTAGAATTTTTTTAATTATTGGAGGAAACATATTCTCTGTTATTTCTAACCCTTCAAGGCTAATTGATTCACCTGTATATTTTTTTGTTATTTCAGGAGGTGTATCTTTTTTTGCCCATTCAAGTGCGTGAGATAACAAATCCCTTCCTTCTCCTGGTTCGACTTCTGGCATAAATGATTTTGTTTCTACTATTTTAAGTGGATCTGCATCTGATGGTTGAAAATTTTCTAGGTTTTCTTTTTTGAGAACTATTGAAGCAAATGCTGTTTTTTCGTGTAGTGAATATGGTGCTCTGAATAAATGTCGTGATGCTACTAAGACAATATCAACTGAATCTTCTGTTGATTTTATTGTGTCTTCTGTTTGAAATTGTGCTTCTTGTATTCTTTTTTCTGTTTGTTGTTCTGCTCCATAATTTGTCCCTACTTCACTAGCTTTTGCTGAATTTGTTTTACATGGCTCACAAAAATAAGCTGTTTCTTGTGAGACCCTATCCATTTTATCATTACATGAGGGACAGAGCATTTGTTTTCTGTTTGACTTCATACTTTTTACTACAGATCTACACTTAAAATTTGGACATTTGTATATTCCTATTATTTTTTCTTTGGTTGGTTTACCGCAATTTGGGCATATATGTTGAGAGGTCAATTCTCCTTTTTCTTTTAACTTTTCTCTGTCAGTTAATTTTAGGATTTCGTCATTCATTGGTTTTCGTATTTGGTCGAAAATGTAACCAGCAATTGCTCTTGGCCATTCTGGAAAGTTATCTTTTGTTTTTTGTCCATACATTTCCTCGGGAAAGGATTTGAATGGAACTATTATATGAAAACCTTTTGAACCAGAAAATTTTATTCCATAGTTTTTTATTCCGTGAGCTTCGAGGGTTTTTAGTAATAATTTTGCAGCTATTTTTGAATAATCTAAAAATTTTGAATCGATATCTATTAAGAAATCCCATCCTATTTTAATCTCATTATATTGTTCTGGAGTCATATTTGTGTTTATTTTGAGTGGGTCTTCCCATATTTCTTCTGAGCAATGAAAGGATGTTGCGCCCTTTTTTGCAGCATTTAGTATATCTGTTTTATAATCAAAGCAGTCAGGGCGTTTTGCAAAAAAATCGTTATTGAAATTAGCTACTGTTTCACGATGTTTGCAAAAATCATACATTGCTTGTTGTATTTCTTTTCGCAAATAATATGTTGGGGCTATAAGCTGAACTTTTCTTGGCTCTTTTTTTATTTCTTTAGATGTGGAATCAGGAGAAAATTTGGAATGGCTTTTTGATTTGATTTTGGAGTTGTTTTCCATAAAAGCTAAAGGGAAAAATGGTATTTATAATTATATATAGTATGGACAAAGAGAGAAAATTTATATTTTAAACACATCTTCAATGTATTTTTGTTTTAATGCTTTTGTTATATTATATGCTAATTCCAATGAAGGATTATATTTTCCTTTTTCTAGAGAGTTTATTGTTTGCCTGGTTACGCCAACAAAATTTGCTAGGTCTTCTTGAGTTATTTTTTGCCCCTTTCTTAAGGCAGAAATTTTCGTTTTCATCTTAATTATATTTGTCCAAATATATATTTGAAATTGCTTTTATTACTAATCCTACAACAAGTGCTGCAATTAAAAATGGATTTATATATACTTTTTCTTGAAGAGCATTTGTTACAATGTCGTATAATATCCCTGCAATTATGACTATTAAGATTCCCCACAAGGCATTTCGTTCTGCTATTGCTTCATGACTTTTTTCTCGTTCGTCTTGATTAAGTTTTCGCATTATATCAAATACGTCAATTCCTATGATTAATATCCATACTATTGTTACTATTAATCGTGTTTCTGTTGACCAAACCGAAATTGCATTAAAAATTACAAATGGGGCTAAGAAAACAAAGATATATACCCACCCTTGCCAACATTTTGGATATAATCCCCAGCCTCCATACTTTCTTCTTTTGAACCATTCTGGTTTGCCTATCATATAATGTAAAAAATACCCGACTATTTAAATGTTTTGTTTTTGTAAGAAATATGTTACATTTGTATGTTAAAAAATAAACAAGAAAAGACAATCATTACTTTGTCATATATTCGTAGCCTTGTTCAATACATCCTTTAACCCCGGGAAAATTGTCCGGAACTGTTTTATAAAGAGCTGTCATTCCCATTAGTGATGCAGCAATTGTTACTGTTGCGATTACAAGTTTAGATTTTTTTGTAAAATTTCTTATAAATTTTGGCGACCTAGATACCTTTTCTGGCAACCCTTTCTCTACTAACTTTTTATTATCTCTTTTTCTTAAATCTGTTAAATCTCTCATTAAATCAATACCATATGCTCCAATTACCCCGCTCGGTCCTGATAACGCTGTTCCAATTCCAAGAGCAATAAGAGAATTTGACCATTTAAATGTCTCTTGATTATTGAATGCACTATATGTGAGTATTGCTGCATTAAATACTGCTCCAAACGCAGTTGAATACCAAAAATCTCGTTTTTTTATACTCCTTGAATCATCGTTAAATGTATCATTTTTCTTTTTAAGTTTGTAATCTATAACCCTGTTTGTTAAGTCTCTTCCTTTTTGATAAACATGAGCAGCTCCAAAGACAGCGAGTATAGCTGCTCCTGTTCTTAAATCAATTGATTCATTATCTGTCATTCCGTATCCTAATTTTTCAATAACAGCATAAAGAGGGCTTGTAAATACAAGAAATCCTGCTGTATTGACAGCGTAGTCACTTGCTGAACAATATGCTGTTTTTGATGTATCAGCAACAAGGCTTACTA
>CAZXBY010000072.1:0-4486 GCA_964639055.1 Candidatus Woesearchaeota archaeon | reverse complement strand
AGATGAATGGGATATTATTGAAGTTAAAAGTGCAACTAAGGTTAAAGATGTAAATATACATGATGTTTCCTTTCAGAAATATGTTTACGAAAAAGCTGGGTTGAAAATTAGAAAGTGCCTCTTAATGCATATAAATAATCAATACTGCTTTGATGACCAAATTGAACCTTCAGAATTATTTGTTCAGACAGATATTACAGAGAAGGTTGATGAGTTTAGTGAGGACATTGGGTCAAGGATTGAAAAGATGATTGAGATAATTAATGGTTCGGAACCCGAGTTTTCTGTTGATGATATAATTACGACGGAATATGATAATGTTTGTTTGGATGAATTTATGGGCGATTTGCCTGAGGACAATATTTTTGATTTTTATAGAATATTAAAGAAAAAGGCTATTGGATTGTATAAAGAGGGATATAAATCAATGAAGGATGTTCCAGAGAGCACAAAGTTAAACGATAAGCAAAAAATTCAAAAAAGATTAGCCCATGATGGAGGAAAGCACATAGATAAACTAGAAATCAAGAATTTTCTTAACAATTTAGAATATCCAATTTATTATTTAGATTTTGAGACAATCAATCCCGCCTTACCTAAATTTAATGGCATGAAGCCATATCAAAGAATCCCATTTCAGTTTTCGTTGCATATTCAAAGGGAAAAGGGCGGAGACGTTGAGCATATCTCATTCTTAGCTGACGGGACAGACGACCCTCGACCGAAATTTATGCAAGAGTTAAGAGACAATCTTGGAGAAGTAGGAAGCATCTTAGTTTATAATCAAGGATTTGAGAAAGGAGTCATGAATGAGAGTGCAACGGCATTTCCTGAGTTTATGTCATGGTACGAAGGGGTTATTTTGCCGAGAATAAGGGATCTGTGGGACGTTTTTAGAAATTTCCACTATTATGATCCCAAGCAGAAGGGAAGTGCTTCAATAAAGGCGGTCTTGCCAGTTTTAAGTGATTTAAGCTATAAGGAATTAGATATTAACAAGGGAGATTTGGCAAGTTACCAATATGGACGAGTAACTTATGATCCTGCAATAAGTGATGAGGAAAGGCAGAAGGTTAGGGATGATTTGGAGAAGTATTGTAAGCTGGATACTTTGGCTGAGGTTGAGATTATTGAGGCGTTGGGAAAGGTTGTAAATGATTAAAAGAACCTTGATTCTGGAGAGCCTAAGAACATTCTAACACTAAAGAATTATATCTTCCAATATTCCCTGCTTGACTAATTCGATATTAAATAAATAATCATTATGCAAAAATGTTTCAAATAATGATTTTGTTGTCGTTTTCCAGCCTAACCCATCAGTAATCCAGATCAAGTCAATATCTTGTTTCTTCAAAAAATCAAATAAATACTGATATTCTCCTGCTGTAGATTTTAGTTTTGACCCACCACCACCATAATAATTGGTTTCTATAATGAATACTTTATTTTTTGATTTTTCGAAGACTGCAAAATCAAAGATTCTGTTTGTTTTATCAATACCAATATCAAATCCCCACTTTTCTTTAATCTTCTTCTGTGTTGCTTGCGGAATATAATCTAAATTATTCTTTTTTGCAAATTTCTTAATAATATTTTCAACGATACTTTCCATAGATTTACCTGTCCGATTTTTCCTTGCATTTGTATCCATACCCACCTCTACACCAAAACAATAATCAACAATATTTTTTACATCCTTATCTCTAAAAACATCTTTTAATCCAGATTCTTCAAAGAAAGTCAGTAAATCAGTCTTTAATTCTGAAGTTAGCTCAATATTTGGATTAAATAATTCAACCTTGCTCTCCGACTTTAATTCTTCAAAGTCATCAATAATCTTCAAGTCTTTCATTTTATTATTTCTTATGGCAATCAGAATTGGCAAAACTTTTCTCACATTTGGATATTCTGAAATAAGACTAATAAATTCTGCCTCAATATCACTTTTTCCAATTAGTACATTTAGGAGATTTAATTCTTTTTCGATAATATGAATATTCCTTCTCGCTTTACTGAAATCAACAAAATAATCCCATGTAAAAATAGAATCAGTTAATGTTTCAATGAGATATTTGAAAACCTCTTTTTCGTCATCTTTTAGATTTATTGTTTTGTAAGTTTCTAAGTATTTCATTTCAATAATTTGTTACAACAACTTCATTTATTTTTCCACGATTAGCACCATTGCAGTTAATCATACGCCTAGCACTAACAAAGTGAATATTATAATCAGAATAAAGGTCTTTAATAAATTTTGTGTCACTATTTGAAAGCATGATAAAGCAACCTTTTTTATCCAACTTTTTAAACAATTCAAATAATTGTTTTTGTTCATTTTCTAAAAAATCATTTTTTGCATATTTTGTAAAACTAGACTTATTTAGTGGATAATAGGGAGGATCGAAATAAACAAAATCTCCCTTTTTTGCATCTTTAAAGACTTTTTCAAAAGATTGACATTTAAGGGTTGCTTTCTTCAACAATTTAGAGATTTGATTTAATTCTAATTCATTAAAGACTTCAGGATTTTTATAACTACCAATTGGCACATTAAACTGCCCTTTAGAATTAACCCTATAAAGTCCATTGAAACAAGTTTTGTTTAAATAAATAAACCTAGCTGCTCGAGACAACTTAGACATCAGCTCAGGGTCTTCAGCACGAACCTTGTAATAAACCTCCTTAGAATGCTTTTTTTTATACTTTCTTAATATTTCAATCAATTCATCTACCTGCTCATGAGTTGATTGATAACAATTTATCAGTTCATTATTAATATCAGACAAAAAGGCTTTTTTAGGATTATAATTATCCAAAATATAAAGAGCAACAGCACCACCACCAATAAAAGGCTCAATATAATTATTAAATTTCTTAGGGAACAGTGGATCTAATTGATCCAATAATTGTCGTTTACCACCCGCCCATTTAACAAGTGCAAGTCCTCTACCTCTTTTCATAAAATCAAGAAGACCCCTCACTATAAAAAGGTTGTTTAAACCGCCTCAATTCTTCGAATACTCAAGTCCAAATAATCCTTTTCAAGATCAATTCCGACATAATCTCTATCATATTTCTTAGCTATAACTCCTGTTGTGCCTGATCCGCTAAAGGGATCTAAAATAAGGTCTCTCTTATTTGAGTTAGACAAAATGATTCTTCTAAGTAACTCCAAAGGTTTTTGAGTTGGATGCCTTCCATGAGTTTTTTCAGAAGGAGCAGTCAAGGGTATATTCCATACGCTTCTCATTTGTTTCCCTTCGGGACTAATTTTATCATTCACATTTTTCATTTCTTCATAATTAAATTTATGAGGAATCTTTTGATGTTTTCTAGCCCAAAGAACTGTCTCGTGTGAGTGGGCAAAATATTTACAGCTTAAATTCGGTGGTGCATTTGGTTTAAACCATGAAATCTCGTTCAATAAACGAAAATTATTAGACTGAAGAGAAAAGCCTACCTGATAAATATTGTGCATAGTTCCAGAAATCCAAATACATCCATTATCCTTCAAAATATTCCTACACAACTCCGTCCATTTTTTATTAAATTTAAAGTCTTCGTTAAGTCCTTTTGATTTATCCCAATCAGCTTTATTGACCGAAACCATTTTCCCAGCTTTACAAGTAATTCCACCATTAGATAAAAAATATGGAGGGTCAGCGAAAATTAAATCTACTGAATTTTCAGGAATTTCCTTTAGTATCTCTAAGCAATTTCCATGGAACAATTTTACGCCCTCTTTTTCGTAATACACACTCATAACACACCAAAACACTATGACTATAAAACCCTTATCGTTAACCCTTTGCCACCCCACAGTCAGTACCCCTACACATACATATTAAGTCGACTGACTCTTTGGCAATTTCTAACATTTTTAACCGACGATAGAGCAGATTTTACATCCAAAAATCCCAAGCCTAATTTCGGGTCTTTTTTTCCAGTTTTATGAACCTATTTAGCGTAGTTTTTACATATCTCATATCAATAGTATTCCCAATTTCCTTATATTTTTTTACTTTATTTCTATCAATTACAACAAAACACCATTTATCATAGTTCTTTTTTAGATACACTACTCTTTCTTTAAGTGCTTTTTTTCTTGAAAGCATTGACCCAGTCTCAATTTCAATAGCATATCTTTTGCCATCAATTTGAAAAACAATATCAGGCTTCTTGGTTGTATAAAGCTGTGTTTCAATCCCACTCTTTTCTAAATATTCTGAGACATTCTGGGTCATGAATAAATGAATTAGGCTTTCATTGTGTCTAGGTTGAAGAAGAAAAGTTTCCATTTTGTTTGAGAGTAAACACTTCATTTTCTTGGTTTGATATCCCTCATCTTTTAGATACTTAACCTCATCCTTATTCAATTTCTTTTTTCTAAAATATCTTTTATTTTCATTAACTCTTATCTTCACATCTTTGGGCTTTTCTTTTTTCTTAGGTTTCTGTTCAATAGATTTTAATTCATCTGCATTGG
>CAZXBY010000071.1:0-4502 GCA_964639055.1 Candidatus Woesearchaeota archaeon | reverse complement strand
ACATCTATTGGAATTCCTTGTATTTGTGCTTCTTGATCGAGGCCCATATATTTTAGTGCATCTTCTCCCTCTGCACCTTCTGTTGCTGGGATTGATTTATCGATTGCTATTGTTTGCGCTGGGTTTACTCCCCAGGTAACCATGGGACTTATCTTTGAGACGTCGAAAATTAATTTGTCGTCGTAGACAGCGTTTTCTCCGGAAGCAATTGATTTCCAGCATTCTACTGCTTTGCCGAATTCTTTTGGAGCGTAGGGTTTGTCTTTTAGATAGTCGAAAGTTGTTTGGTCTGGGTTAACATACCCTGATCTTGCTCCGCCTTCTACCGCCATGTTACAGAGGGTCATTCTTTCTTCCATAGACATTTCGTCTATTATATTCCCACCGAATTCGTATGCAAATCCGAGACCGCCTTCAACTCCTAGTTCCTTGATCATATATAGAGCTAAGTCTTTTGCAGTTACTCCATGGTTTAGGGCTCCGTTGAATTCAACTCTTCTAACTTTTAGTGGGTCCATTGCTAGCGTTTGGGTTGATAATACGTGGCTTACTTGAGTTGTTCCTATTCCGAATGCTAGTGTTCCGAATGCACCATATGTACAAGTATGGCTATCTCCGCATACTGCAACTATACCTGGCCAAAGTAATCCTTGTTCTGGATAAGATACGTGACATACTCCCTGTTTTTTAGAAGCTTCATTAAAGAATTTAATTCCGAATTCGTTTGTGTTTCTCTCTAGTGTCGCCGCCATTAGTTCTGCCTGTGGATCGTCGTATGGTCTTGATGTATCGTGGGTTGGTATAACGTGATCGACAATTGTCGTTGTAAGTTCTGGATGTTTCACTCTTCTGTTTTTTTCTCTTAGCATCTCGAATGCTTGTGGGCTAGTCACTTCATGCATTAGATGTCTATCTACAAAAATTTGAGTCTGTCCGGTTGGTAGAATTCCTACTTTGTGATTGTCCCATACTTTATTGTAAAGGGTATTTTTCGATCCTGTCTCTCCTGTTAGGTGTTCTACTATTAAATCTCCCATCTTTGATGTTGAGACCTCCTTGTATCCATGTTCCATTATATCCCCCGTTCTATGCGTTTTGATTGTTTCTTCTATGGCCTTATTAATCATATCTGCACCTTCTTTGTCTCCTAGGTCTTCTAACATCATTGCCGCACTTCTAATTTCTGCTATTGGGTTTGCTATGTTTTTCCCTGCGATATCAGGTGCGCTTCCTGCTATTTGCTCATAAATTCCAAATCCTTCGGAATTTACTGCTGAAGAGGGCATTATTCCCAATGATTTTCCAACTACTGCGGCTGCTAAGTCTGTATAAATATCTCCCATCATATTACTTGCAATTATTGTTCCGAGTTCTAATGGGTTTGTTAATAGCATTTCTACTCCCTCTCTTATTCCTAAATGTTTTATTTGGTACCCATTTTTTTCTGCATGTTCATCTAGAATTTTTTTCCAGTAATCGAAAGTTTCTACTCCATCAATTACTAAGGAGTGTATGCATGGGAGTCCTAATTTTTCGTTTTCTTTTTGAGCAACACTTGCTAGATTTTCTAAAGTTTTCTTATCATATGTTAACGTATCGTAGGCTGTTTCTTTGTTATTTTCCCTTTTCCCGAAGTAAAGTCCTCCACAAAGTTCTCTAATAAAAGTTCTGTTGATTCCACTCTTTTTTATTTGCCCTAAGGCTTCTTGATTAATTTTTACAGTTCCGCTTACTACGTCAATTATTGCTTTTAGAAAATCTCCAAACATTGCGTCTACTATTATTATTGTATTTTCGTAACGTTTTGGGTTAGCTGCAATTTGCATTCCTGCATTGTCTATGATCAGTTGTCCATCATTTGACCACTCATTTAATTCAACTCTCCCCTTATATTCTTTGGAAACTTCTTCAAAGGCATCGCTTAACATTTTTTCAGAGATTAAAACATTATATTTACTAACGCAAAGAATTTTCTTTCCAGCCTGTCTTGCCTTTTCGAATGCATCCCGTATTGTTTGCTTAACTTTTTCTCTTGTGAATTGCTTTCTTGTTGAGTGGGAGTCTCCAGTTGTTTCTATGATTCCGTTAAATAAGGATTCTTCTGGGCTTATGATTTCTATTCCAGATATTTCCACAGGTTCTCTGAAAAGAATTGAGTTGTGGGCTAATATCGGGTCAATTAGGAAAGGTCTTTTGTTTACTACGCCATATCTTGCTCTCATTCCTAATAGGGCTAGTTCGGCTGTTCTTTTTGGTAAGTCTGATCTACCTACTGATCCGAATAGAACTGCGCCTTTGTTGTTTTTGGCCTCGTCCATTATATCTAATGTCTCTTGTGGTAGAGTTAGGTTTCTTTTTTCTTCGTCGTTCCAGTTGTCAATGTTTTCTTTTTCTTCTTCAGAAAGGTTTAGAATCGCTTTATCATATGCAGCCCCGCCCATGTCAGCGAATTTGTAAGTCAAATTATGTCCTCTAATTTTAGAAACAGCATCCAAGACTTTAATAGCTTCGTTTGTTATTTCAGGACCTATTCCATCGCCGGGTATTACTGCTATTATCTTATCCATCTTGGGTTAGAAAATGATTGAGGATATTCTTTATAAGAATTATTATACTAAACTATTCCTTTCGTAAACTATAAAAACTTCCTCTTCTTTGAATAAACTAGAACTATATTAAATAAAAATCTATATCTCTACGATTAGACAAGATGGGTGGATTCTCGGCAGGGGCATTTAATTCTCTTTAATCTCCTAAAAAAGGTAACCAATATGGTCTATCTTGGGCGAGGGGATAAGCCCGTATATTAGAATTTAATTATGGCATAATTGGAAATTTATTTTTAATCACGCAAGTAATTTATAAAATTATAACTAGCTATCTTTTCATTATGCAAACAAATCGTTCATAATAATCTTCATCAATAAATTTCAATTCACACTTAAAATTTCTAAAAACTTCTAAAATCTCTTTCTTGCTATATGCCTCTAAGATAGAATCTTCTTCGTTTTCATCATAATACCGTACTTCATTCTTTCCTATCATTTCTTTTCTTTTTCTTAATCTATGTTTTAATTCCTTTTCAGTTTCAGGTCGAATCTGATCCGAAATAATTAAAACCTTATTCGTCTTTGACAGAATATATTGAATCAATTTTATTGGCTTGTTAAAATGATGTAAAGCTAGATTAAGAGTCACTATATCAAATTTTTCTTTAATCTTAAAAGCATCTTGATTTTTAAATTTAAATGGCAAATCTTTTTTTGCTTTTTTAATAAAATCCTTATCGATATCAACACCAGTAAGACTAAGTTTGAGATCTTCTTTATCTATCAATTCTAATAAGTAACCATCTCCACAAGCAAAGTCACAAAGAGTGTCTCCTTTTATGTTTTTTAATTCATTTAATATTGGAGAGTATAGCCATGACATTGTTCTAATTATCTTTGAGAAATCTTTTTTCTCTCTCAAACTCATTATTTCATTTTCCTGCGTTCTTTTTGTTTTCATTTTATTCTCCTTCTAAAATCCTTATGGATTTCAATAAGTCTTTCTTCTGAAATCGGCGTCTTTAAGGAGGGTATCGAACAATCTGACCTTAGATAATCTTGGTTCGTAATCAAATCATTCTTTCTACAATTGTAATGAAATTCGGTTCCAGGAAATGGCGTAATAAATGTACTGTAGGTATGGAAGACTTTTCCTTTTGATATTTCTTCATATTTTTTCAAGCTTTCTCTCAATTGCGTTTCGGTCTCCCATGGATAGCCAACCATTAAAGAAGTCCAAACAGGTATCCCTGAATTATATGTTTTGTTTATAGCCTCTTCAATCATCTCAGGAGTAGTCCCTTTCCTAAGTCTCTTTAATGTTTCGGCATTCATTGATTCAATCCCAAAAAATAAACCATTACATCCAGATTCTTTTAACATATCAAGATTAATTTTTCCTTTTGAAACATCATCAACCCTTGCAAAAATCCTATAATTTATTTTTCCCTTCATTCCTCTATCCTCAATTCCTTTGCAAATATCTGCAACCCTTTCGGGGTCATAAGTAAATAATTCGTCAGCAAAAAAGAAATTAGTTCTCCCGTGATTTTCATATCTATCTTGCATATCATCTAAAACTCTTTTTGCAGAGTTTGCAACCACTTTTCCTGGACTTGAAATTGGCGTGGCACAATAAGAACATTTAAACTTACAGCCTCTTCCGGTATGCATATATTCTAAATCGTTCGATTCATCAACCGAACAATATTTCTCGTAAGGTAAATCGCTCCTATCTGGTATTGGTAGTTCATCTAAATTTTGAATTCTTGGAACTTGTCCCGTATACTTCCATTTTCCATCCTGCTTAAATAAAATGCCTGAGATATCCTCTTCGGAAGTTTTATTTTCTAATCCACTAACTAAATTTAATAGTGGTTTTTCGCCTTCAAAAGGTATGAAATAATCAATACCTTCCTGATCACAAGAGTTTTTTAAAAAACCAGATTCATA
>CAZXBY010000070.1:0-4585 GCA_964639055.1 Candidatus Woesearchaeota archaeon | reverse complement strand
GAAAGAAAAACTCCTGAAACACAAATATTAAAAACACCTGCTTCACATGACAGACAAGGCTTTGCTTATATCCCATTTTGCACATACAATATGCATTTAGGTGTACCAGAAGAAAGAATATGTTTAACCAGACAATGTTCGAGCCTCCACAGATTATATCTATAAAAATAAAATCTTAAAATTATAAGAGAAATTTAAAAATTTAAAAATGAAATGAAAATCTTAAGCCGCATTAGCCAAACTCTCTTCATTCTTTTTTTCTACTTTACCATTCTTATAATCTGGATGCATAAAATGATCCTTCAACTTCAAAATATAAGGCTCACTATCAACTTCTTCCAAAAACATGTCTTTTGCTTTACTTTTTGCATAAGAATTAACCTTAGTATTATATTTATTCCAAATTGTTCCCCGTGCGAAATCAACAATACCCATTCCAGGAATAAAAGCAGAAACAGCCTTTTCAGCAAATTCTTCAGCAACACCAGAACCAACCCTAGTAGCTTTTTCAACACCAGAATCTGTTTCAGCATATGAAACATAATGCTGTGCATCAATTGCACCAGCTGCAACCTTCATAGGCGCCGCAATATAACGCTTAATTAAAAATCCAGTCCCCATAGTCAAAATACCATAATCACCAACCAAATCAGCACCCAAACCACCAACTCGTAAAGCCAAAGAAGCACCAGACTTCAATAATCCCTTATTCTTAAAATAATTATCAGCATAAGTATCATAACTTCTACCAAGAGTACTTCTTAATCTATTAGTCATATCCCTTTTTTCTTCAACAGACTTTGCTCTATCTAAAACATCCTTCACATCACTATCACCAAGCAAAGACTCTAAATTACCTTTAACAAACTCAGACCTACTCATTCTTACCTCCCAACTCCTCATCATGAGATTTACCAAGCGGTACAATCTCCACACACTTTAACAATTCATGAATCGCGATAATACCAATCATTTTATTATCACGAACAACAGCATTCATAATCCTATTTTTTTTAATCATATTTTCCCTAACATCCTCAACACTTTCCTCCAAATCAACAACATCAATTGGTTTTGACATTATATCCTTAGCAGTTAAATCCATTGGATTTTTTCCTTCAGCAACAACCCTATTATTAATATCAATAACAGAAATAATCCCAACAGGATAATCCTTAGAATCAACAACAAAAATATGCCTCAACGTTATAGCCCTCAACTTCCTAGCTACCTCAACAATATTCTCGTCCTCTCGACACTTAAACGCTTCAATCAATGCACAATTTTTTATTTTCATTTTTACTCCTAATAAACATCATTTCCATGACCCTCTTTAGCTGGGAAATCGTCACTTTTATTCTTTTCGCCTTTATCATCAAGCTTATGAGCAGCAAGTTCAGCCACAGAAATATCAGCTCTTTCATTAGAAAAACTTAATTCTGCCAATATCCTTTCATGTTCACCTGCAAGTTCATTAAAAGCTCTAGCATTATCATTATGCCTATTAACTGCTTCTTTAGCCACAGCTTTATTAATTTTTGCTTTACTTCCTTTTCCTCTCACATAACAAGTACCAAGTGCAGCACCAGCACCAGCAACATAAGACACCACATCAACCAGTTTTCTTAAACCCAATCCAAAAGTTCCACGACTAACAACTTCCTCTTTAGTTTCAATATCATATCCCTTCCTCTTCAAATCAGAAACAACTTTACTTGTATAACCCGTTATTCTTTCAACATCCTTTTTAATAATTGAATCATCCTCCGCCAAAGCCCTCTCTCTCTGTGCCTTAACTTTCGCTTCCAAATCTTTTTCTTCAGCAATAAAACCATGAAGCTTCTCCAAATATTCTTTATCCTCTCGAATTTGTTCATAAATATGTTCAGCCTGAGTAAGTGCATTCTTTAACTCAATATAAACATGACTTTCATTATCAAATTCATCATAATTTTTGATAAACTCCCTAACATTATCATGTCCTCCTCTTTTTGCTTCATCCCTTAAACAACTAAACAATGCTTTTTCCTCATCACTAACATCCGGTGTCCTTTCAATATATTCATTAATATGCTCCAAAACTTCTCCTTGAACAGTTAAATTATCTCTTCTAGAATCATAAATCTTGTATAAAGCATCAACTTTTTTCTTCAAGCCTTTCCTATACTTTTTACCATCCTCACCTGTCGGATGACCAACCATAGAACGCACAGAATCCTCTATTTTTTCAAACCAACCAGATTCATATTGCCTCATACCCTCCAATCCCTTCTCTGTTCTAAGAATCATACCGTCAACTCTAGTTCTAAATTCTTCAACTCTAGTTCCAAAATCATAGTCATGTTGAATTTTATCACAATTTTCAATAACATTAACCAAATCATCAAGCTCCCCCTCTCTTGCAATCTGCAAATCCTCATAAACTTGTAATTGTCCCTCCCCATATCGTTGCCTAAACTCTTCAACCTCTCCAGAAACTTTACGATTCAAAGCACCAGCAAGATTTTTACAATTATCATAAGCTGCACGAACCTCTCGCTCAAGATTTGTTTTTTCTGCAATAACATCACCAACAGCATGCCCCCCCTTATTCACCCCATACCCAACACTAGCTCCAATTACCGCAGCTAAACCAGCAGTCATAAATCCCCTTCTAGTAACTTGTTTTGAGCCAAGCTCTTTTGTAGATGTATATTCCTGACGTTTCAATTCTGAACCTGCAAGAGTTTCACCATTAGTTCCTGTCACCAATTTATCATATTTTACCATAAAATACACAGGCACCCAAACCTTTTAAGCCTTTCCATTTGTAACCTTTTACCAGTAGTTACATAATAACTTCTATTATTTAACACTCCTTTTTATTCATAACAAAACCATTATGACAAACCTTAAAACTGCAAAAATCTAGCTTTATCTTGTGGCACTAAAAGATTTTTTTAAAAAACTAACAGGGAATATATTATACTATCCCGGATGCCTAACAAAGGGCATCTTAAAAACCGAATTCAATAATTACAAGGAAATTTTCAATAAGTTAGGAATAGATTTTATACTTATCCCAGATGAAGTTTGCTGTGGTCTTCCAGTCATAAACGCCGGACATAAAAGAGAAGCAAAAGAACTTGCCCAAAAAAATCTCAAATTATTCAAAGAAAAAAAAGTTTACAAAATAATAACCTCTTGCCCATCCTGTTACCATACATTCAAAACAACATATCCCGAACTAATTAAAGACTGGGACATTGAAGTTGAACATGCAACCAAAACTATACTCAAAACTCTAAAAAGAAAAAACATAATATCCAACAAAGAAACTGAAATTGTAACATATCATGACCCATGTCATTTAGGACGATATGAAAAAGAATACAGCGCCCCAAGAGAAGTAATTCAATTATTAGGTGGTGAATTAATTGAACCAACCAAAACAAAAGAAAGAGCATTTTGCTGTGGTGGAGGCGGGGGCGTTAGAGCCAACTTTTCTGAAACCGCAAAAGAAATCGCCAAAATACGTCTCACCCATTTTCCAGAAAAAGCTAAAAAAATAATCACGCCTTGCGGATTATGTTATTCAAATCTCAAAGAACAAGACGGTCGAGTAATAGAATTTTCAACTTTTGTTTTAAGCAAATTAAGAGGAATGGGACGATAATTTTCATAAACAATGGACTTAATCTACATTAAGTACAATATTTTATTTGACCCATTAGAAAGATTTATATTTATACATACCTTAACCATTATTATGAAGGTTTTTATTACCGCGTCATTTAAAGAAGGTAAAAATAAGGATGAAATAGAGTCTCTTTGTTCTTTGATAAAAGAAAGTGGATTCCAAGATTTTTGTTTTATTAGAGATGTTGAACATTATCAAAAAATGTTTGATGATCCAAAGGAATTAATGAATAGAGCAAAGAAAGAAATTAAACAATGTGACAGTCTATTGATTGATATGACTAATAAGCCGACAGGTCGTGCAATAGAAGCTGGTATCGCTTTTGCTCAAAATAAGAAAATAATTTCAATAATGAAAAAAGGAACAAGAATCAAAGATACTACAAAAGGTATTTCTGATGCAATAATAGAATATGAAGATATTAAAGAAATAGTTAATCCATTAAATTCTTTATTCAAGAAGTGGACCGGGGTCAAATAAAATACTCTGAAATTTTTCTTCGAAAAGTTACGCTAAATTTCAACCCTGTAGAGAAAATAACAGGCATTTAACGGTTCTCCAGAGCCTTACAGGTTCTTCCACCCAAATCCTTCACTCCGCTCGAACCCTTCGAGCTGTTTAAGCCTGATGTTAGTAGAAAGAATAATTACTTTTTCCCACCCCCAACTAACAAAAAATAAAAAAAATTATAAAAAATAAAAAAAACACTCCTCTAAAATATTAAATTAAAAATAACTATTCTTTCTTAACATTAACTGCTTTTGGACCTTTATCTCCTTCTTCTACATCAAAAACGACAGAATCGCCTTCTTGTAAAGAAACTCCTTCTCCTAATGCTGTTTGATGAACGAAAATTTCTTTTCCATCTTCATTCACTAAATGCAACAGCCAATAATACAAGACCTA
>CAZXBY010000069.1:0-4625 GCA_964639055.1 Candidatus Woesearchaeota archaeon | reverse complement strand
AACAAAAAAAACTTGAGGCGGAAGAACTGGAAGAAGAAAGAATAATAGAAGAGCAGAAAAGGTGGGCTGAAGCTTAGTACGAGTGTTGTCTTAGAGTAAGTTTTATTAAGTTGTTTTAAGTATTTTATTTATGGTGATTGATTTAAAAAATAGTGTGTTTGATTTTTGTTTGAGGGTGAATAAGTGTATTATGTTTAAGGGTAGAAATAAAAAAGGGGCGATGGAAGTCGATGAAATTATTAAGATTACATTTATAATTATTGTTTTAATTGTGATGTTGGGTGGAATTGTTGTTTTGTTTTCGGGAAAAGGTGGGAGGCTTTTAGATTCTATTAAAAGTATGTTCAGGTTTGGAGGATGAGAAATTTAAATAAGAGGGGGGCTGCTGATTGGACATTAAGAAAAGTAGTTGCACTTATCCTTGGGGTGATTATTCTTATTTTGTTGATTTTTGGTATTGTTAGTGGCAAACTTGTGCCTTTGTATGAAAGTGTTACTGGGAGAATTGATTCGGTTTTGATTATGTTTGGTTTGATGGATGATGTAAATATTGTGGGCAATAAAAATTGTGTGAGTTATTCTGTTGTTGATAAGGAAGGTGGGGGAGAGTTGTTGAAGGAAATAGCTATTAATGGTGGTGTAGAGTATAGGATATGTAGAGATAATTCTTGTCGTTTATTTTTTGCAGTAAATGGTCAGGAGTATTCGTATAAATCAGATGGTACTTTTATTACAAGATTGGATGGTGAAAGTTCTTGGATTGATGAATCTTCTGCAATAATGTCGGAGAAGGCTAAGCAAAGCGATTTTATTTATTGGAAAATTTATAATGAAGGGTTGGATGGAGTTTATAAGATTCTTGGAGTGAACGATTTTGACGATTTTGTGATGAAATATTCTAACGGAGAAAGAGGTGAAATTGTTTTATATAATGTAGTTGAGGGGTTTAATTCTAAAGTTGTTTTACGATGGCGTTACGACGTTCCTGGATGGAGGTATTATGTAGAGGAAGTAAGGCAAGAAGAGGAAGATTATAAGGCATTTCAAAAATTTTATGCTATGGTTAGTACGGGAGATCAAGATGAGGTCTATTATTATGATTATTATGGGAATAGTGAGTCTGATGTAAAATCTATTGATGTTTTGATTGGGGGAAATAATGAACTTGAGACTGAAGATGAGTTAAGTGATCTTTATGATAAAATGGTTAAAATGCAGAATGAAATGAAGGTTAAAGTAATGAATGGTACTACTTCTAAACTAAAAGAAAAGTTAGATGGTAAAGAGTTAAAGTTTGGGGATGGTAGCATTTGGAAGGTAAGTGTTGAAAAATATTCTAGAAATTTGCCAATGATTATTTTGGTTGGTGAAGGTGGAAAACAATATGGTTTTCGTTTTGAAGCATTTGATTTAAGGGGTTATATTCGTTCTGATTCTTTTGCTTTGGGGACGATTAATGAAAAAAAGGGTTGGAATAAGGTGGGAGATCCAGAGATGTATCGTTTGGGGGATGAGGATTATTATGATGCCTCATTTAGTTTAAAAGTTTATAATTTTTTAAAGGAAAATTGTGATAATCGTTAGGGTTTAAATTTTTTAAAGAGGAAAGGTAAAATGTTTTTTATTGTGTTTTGTAAAATTTGGTAAGTTTTATTAACTTGTTTTTTGATGTGTTATTATGTTGAAAAATAGAGGCAAAGTTAAAATGGTTGAGTGCTTTAGGTTTAATAAAATGGGTATTGGTTGTATGAAGTTTAAAAAAGGCGATATTACTATTAAAAATCTTATAGGGTTGATTATTGCTGCTGCTGCTGTTTTTATTTTGTTTATGCTTTTTTTTAAATTAATGGCGCCGGCTTTTGATGTAAAAAAGACTACTGCTGATTCTTTTTTCTCTAGGTTTGAAGAAGGTCTTGAAGAGATGGATGGATTAGGGGTAGGGGAATTAAGTTTGTCGTATGTTCCTAACGATAAAAACAAGTATTTTTTGGTTAATTTTGGTAATACTAATTTAGTTAAAGATTGGGAATTTAATAAGGTTACAATTTCAAGAAGTTCTCATGGTGCTTCGTGGACTGAAAATTACAAAACTTATATTGATTTCTTTTTGGCGAAAAAACCTTTTAATACTGTTTGTGTTTGTTCTGTTAACTTAGATGAGAGTGAGGACATAAATCCTAGTAGTTTTTCGGAGGATCCCTTTGATGCTCATATTAAAAGTCAAAAATTAGAGGCGACTTGTGACAATTGTAAGGATTTAGATTATGAAGCTGAGTTTCTTGTTGTTCCAACATCTTATGGTGTAGGTAAAGATAAGGAGCGTATGAATGATGATTTGGATGTTGATTTGGTGATTAGACTATCTTACAATAGTTGTAATATTATTATTACTAAGAAGAGTGGAAAGATTCTTTTTGATGAAGAATGCGATTAGTTTTTAGGAACTTTTATTAAGTTTGTTGTCGAGGTTAAATGTATGGCCGTTAATGATGTATTGACATGGATTTTGTATATTGCGATTGCTATGTCTGTTTCTTTTGCCATGTTTTCAATCTTTAATTCAAACATAGCTTAAAGAGAGGAAGTTTTATTAATTATGAATTGTTTATTGCTATTATGAGTAAGATGAGAAAAATTGGCGAAAAGTTAAAGATTGGACGTCGAGGTGATTTTAAATGGGATATTGTTATTATTTTGTTGCTTGGTTTGGTTGTTTTAGCGTTGGTATTATATTTTATTTTTGGTGAATATTTTCAAGATGAGGATGTTGATTGGGAGGTTTGTCGTCAGAGTATTGTTCTTAGAAATAGTTTGCCTGAAGAAACTTTTGCGAAAGCGTATATGGTTTCCTTTAAGAATAGTTTTCCTTTGAAATGTAAAACGAATGTTTTGACTATTGATTATAATGATACAAAGAGGGCTCAGAAGGAGATTTCAGAAGCGATGGTTTCTTGTTGGTTTTTGTTTGGGAACGGTGGGTATAGGATTTTTCCTGGGGAGGCATTAAATTCAAAGACTAATTGTGTATATTGTGCAAGGATTCATCTTGCGCCAATTGTTAGGGAGTATTATAGGAAGAATATAATAGATATTGATAATGGTCTTGATGAATTGGAGTTTAAAAATGGGCTGACCTATTATGAATATCTTAAGAATATTGGGAATCAAAATCCTTTTCAATTGATTACGAGCTGGCATAACGATTATTTGACAATTGGTGGGGGAAATGTGCGTGTTGTTGGGTCTTCAAATTTGAAGGCTGTGCCGATTGGTGTTCCTGGAACGTATGATGTAGAGCGGGGCGATTTGTTTATTTTATATCATAATTTTCTTGCGTATGGAAATTCGGAGATGGTTGCAAGTTTGTTATATTTTCAAGAGAAGGGGGCAAAATATGGGGATAAGGAATTTAAAAGTGCTTTAGATGCTTTGGCTTTTGGGAGAGGTGATACTATAAAAGAAGAAGTTGATTGGTGGATAGATGGTAGAGCGGATGCTATTTGTGAAAACTTTGATGGCATTCCGGCCTAGAGATGGGATAAAAGATAAATAAGAAAGTGATTTAATGATTTTTTAGAAGGATGAGGAAGTCTCTGAAAAGGTTTATTAATTTGTTTGGTTTGATTTCTTTATGAGAGGTATTAAAAATAAACGAGGTGGTGTTATGCAATTGTATTTAATTCAGATTTTTTTGTCGGCTCTTTTTGTTATTTTATTTCTTATGGCTACCGCACAAAAGGCAGATAGTCGAGGGGTGAAGCAACAGGTTTTAGAAAAAGAACTTGCACTTTTGATTGATTCGGCTTCGCCTGGGATGAGTTTTAGTATAGAAAAAATTAATTTGAATGGATATATTAGTGATGTTTCGGTTAGGGGAAAGAGGGTTTTTGTTGATGTGGAGGGGCTCGCTTCGCTGACGGGATATTCATATTTTACAAAGTATTCTGTTAGAGTAAGGGAATATGATAATAAATTTGTGATTGAGGTTAAATGATGAAGAGAGAAGGAAAAAATTTATTTGTTAATAAGAAAGGTGCTTTGGGTGAGAATACTATAATGATTGCTAGGCTCATTTTGTTGGCGTTTGTGACATTTATTCTTTTGGGGGTTTCGTCGTTAGTTTATTCTTACGATATAAATGTTCGTGATGTTGAGGCGAGAGTGATGGCTAGGAGTGTTGTAAACTGCTTTGTTGAAAATGATGTTTTGAGGAAGGTTAATGGTAATAGTTTAAAGGACGAAAAAATGTTGTATAATATTCTTGATTATTGTGGTATAACAGGAGATTTGGAAAAATATTATGTAAAGCTTACGATTATTGATTTTGAGGGTAATGAAAAAATATTACAGCAGGGTGATAGTGGCGCAAAATGGGTGAGGGATATCAAGGGAAAATATGAAAATGCGGAGCAATATTTGCCTGGTTATTTTGAAAAATTATATTTTGTTAAAAATGAAGTGGATGGGCAAGACAAAAGTGTGATTAATATTAAAGTTGAGGTTTTAGTAAATGCTGATGTATAAGCGAGGTCAGCTTGGCGGTTTTATGACGTTATTTTGGGCTATGGTGGTTATATTTGTTATTTTGCTAATTTTTGTTTTTAGCTTTTCTTTGTTAAATGCTT
>CAZXBY010000068.1:0-4775 GCA_964639055.1 Candidatus Woesearchaeota archaeon | reverse complement strand
TTGCTGTGTGTTTTATGTTTCTTGCATTACATCTTGCGATGAAGGTTGCTCCGCTGGCTATTGCTAGTAATAATGGGTTGAAGGGTGTGTTTTCTTCTCCTTGTGGTTTGGCTTTGCTAACGTATCCTTTTTGTGATGTTGGAGTTGGTTGGCCGGTTGTTAATGAAAAGGATTGATTATCGTGTAATAATAATGTTGCGTCGGCATTGTATCTGAATGCATGAATAAAGTGACTCATTCCTTCTGCATATGCTGCTCCGTCTCCAACAAATGTTAAGAGTTTAGTGTTTGGGTTACCGAGTTTTATTCCGAGTCCTGTGGGAAGTGCTCGACCGTGTAAGCAATAAATTCCAGAGATGTTTAGGTAATCGAATATTTTTGCGTGGCATCCTATGTCGGTTGTCATTGCGAAGTCTGTGTGTTTGTGTTTTTTTGATTTGATTAGTTTTTCAAGGGTTTGTTTTACGCTTGCTAAAATCATAAAATTTGGACATCCTGGGCACCAAGTTATTGGTTCAGTTGTTGTTAGGGTTTTTGAGGATTTCACGGTTTTCATTTTAGTCTCTTTTTTATTTCTTGTTTTAGTTCGTCTGTCCAAAATGGACGAGAATCATATTTTAGTATTCTGTTTTTTTGGTTGATTCTAATTCCAGTTTTTTCTCTTAATAATCTGCCCAATTGTCCGGTTAAATTGTTTTCAACTAAAATAATGTTTTTTGCTTTTGTCATTTCTGTTTTTATTTTTTGGGAAAGCGGTTTTACATAAAGTATTTGTAGAAATTTGCAATCTAAGTCATCAATTGTGTCAAGAATTGCTGATTTTGTTGAACCCCACCCAATGATTAGATTTTTCGAGTTTTTTTTGCCGTAGATTTTTACTGTTTCAAAATTTTTGTTAATGTATTCTTTGATTTTTTTATACTTTTTTGTTCGATTGTCTTGATTTTTTTTTGTTAATTCTTCCGATTCTGTTGTATTACCTTCTTTATCTGTTTCGTAGCTTGACGCTTTTACTATTTTTTTATGAGGTAAATCTCTGTTAAAATTTGTTTTTAATGGTTTTTGTAATTTGGTGTTAAAGGAAAATTGACTTTCTGCTAAGTGTTTGTCTGACAAGAGTATTGATAATGTATTAAATTTTTCTGAAAGAAATAACGCTTCATTAGTTTTTTCTATTGTTTCTTTTGAATTTCCTGGTGCTATTACAATTCTTGGAAATTCTCCATGTCCTGCTCTGAGTGCTATGTCTAAGTCTGATTGTGATGTGTATGTCGGAACTCCTGTTCCTGGTCCTGGTCTAGAACAAAGATATATAGTTAAAGGAATTTCGGAAATTCCTTGTAGGCTGAGTGATTCGCTCATTAGATCAAATCCTCCTCCACTTGTTCCAGTCATTGTTAATGCTCCTGTGAAATTTGCACCAAGTGCCATACTAATACATGAAATTTCATTTTCTCCTTCGAATACCATTAAATTTTTGTTTTGTTTTGCTGCTAATTCGTGCATTACTCCTGTTGCGGGGGTCATTGGGTAGGCTATGTATATTTGTAATTTTGAGTTGATTGCTCCAATTGCTGTGCCTTGTGAACCGGAGAGAAGTTGTATATTATTTTTTAGGGGGTTAAATTTTTCTTTTTCATCTTGTGTGTCATATCCGAATGATACGGCTTTTAGTGATTCTGTGGTTTTGAAATGCGATGATATTTCTGTTTCTATTTCTTTTTGTGATATGCCTATTGTTTTAAGATATGCTGAGGCTTGAGAGATATTTTGATTTTTCCCAAGTTTCTCAAATTGTTTGAAGTCAATAATTGTTCCATTTTTTTTTAGGTTTTTTTTATGGGTTTTTATTGTTAAGTCGTCCATTGCGATTATTGTGTCTAGTTTTGTTTCGGTTGAACCTACTCTTTTGTCTGAAATTGTTAGTGTGTTAAAATTGTGCCCTCCTCGTATTAGTGAAGGATAATCTCTGTAGTTAAAAATAAAATAGCCATTTTTCATTAAAATGTTGGAAATTATTTCGGAAATTTTGTTTATCCCTTGGCCTGCTTTTCCTCCAATTAGAATTGTTTTTTTCATGTGTTACCTCTTAAGAAATTAAATGATGTTAGGTATATAAATTTTGGGGGTAATAAAGCGCTAAGAGGATGGGTTAAGGTGTTTTTTGCGTTTTACTTCTCTTTTTTAATTATTTTAGTCATTTTCTTTTTTTTTCATTTAATAGGGGGAGAGAGAATAAGGATTGTTTATTAAAGGACTCTTCGAGGAAAATTCAATTAAAAGGGGCTGTAAAAATAAGATATAAAATGAAATAATATATAAACCTCTTGATGTTTTAGATTTTATGAAAAGTTTGGTTGAATCTTTTGATATTTTAAAGGGGTTGCCTTTGGTGAAAACATTGATTGTTAATAGTGTTGGTGATTTAGAAAAAGTTAATTTTCCGTATTATATGAAAATAAATAGTGGGGGTCATAAATTGAAGATGGGTGGGGTTGTTTTGTGTCAAGATTTGAAGTCTTCTAAAAAAAATTATGAAATTTTTAAGAAAAAGTTTAAAGAGAGTATTATTGTTCAAGAAGAGGTTAGGGGGGTAGAATTAATTATCGGTATTAAGGAAGATCTGGTATTTGGAAAAATGATTCTTGTTGGTTTGGGTGGGAGTTTTGTTGAGGAAAAGGGAGATGTTTCTTTTCGGTCTTTACCTGTGACTCAAAAAGATATTCATTCTATGTTATCTGATTTGTCTTTGTTTGAGTCTTTAGAAAAGAAGGGTTTTTCAATGAAAAAGTTTGTTGATTTGATTAAACGTGTTGCTGATTTGTCTGAAGAAAAAAATATTATTGAATTGGATTTAAATCCTGTTATTTTTAATAAGTTGGGCGTTTTTGTTGTTGATTCTAGAATTGAAGTTTCTAATTAACCTTTCTTTCTTTTTGGGGCATGTTTCCAGTATCTATCACTAAAGCTGTCTATTCTGTTTTTTAATGGAAAAGCTGTTTTGGTTGGAGTTTCGTTTTCTGTTTCTATATTTTTATTTGGATGAGGTGGGGGATTATAATCATTATCGTCCTGGTCGTTATTATCATTGTCATCGTCATTATTGTAATATTCTAATTGTTCATATACGTCATTTACGATTTCTTCTGCTGCATGATATCTGAGGTGCTCAGTTTTAATATCTTCAGCTAATCCTTTTGGAATGGTAAAGTATTGAATAAAATCGTCATCTATTCTCTCATTAAATCTTCCTATTGCAAAAGAATCTTGTTCCCCGTTTAGAATCACTTTTTCGACTCCACCTTCTAAAATCATGTTTTCTCTTAATCTATCAAGTTCTTCTCCATCAATAATTACTTCTAATTCGTTGCCTTCTTGTGTTTCTCTAACTTTGATTATGTACTCTCCTGAAAAAAATACGTCATAACGATGAAGGGGGTCATAATACATGAATACTTCGGCAAAGTCTGTATCATCCATTGAAGAATATTAGTCTTTGATGACTTTTAAAGAAATATATGTTTTAATGTATTTTTCCGAGTGCTTTACAAAGTTTGTCTGGTTCGTTAAAATCTATAATATCGTGTTCTTTGAGGTATTGTTTTGCTGTTTTTAATTGTGTTCCTCCTAAAAAACAGGAGAAGACTGGTTTTTTTAGTTTGGGTAATATTTTTGCTGTTTTTAGTGGCTCGGACATTATTTGTGGGGTTAGTAAGACAATAAAAAAATCAAAAAAATCTTCTTTGTCTAAAAGTTCAAGTGTCTTTTCATATCTTTTGCTGTCGGCGTCTCCGATTATATCTATTGGATTGTTATTACTCCATATTTTTGGGAGAAAAGCGTTTAGCTTTTGTTTGATTTTATTTGGAATTTCTGCTATTTGTATTTCATTTTCTTCGCAATAGTCTGTTGTTAGGACTCCAAATCCGCCAGCATTTGTTACGATTAATGCTCGTTTATTTTTTAAGTCATATTTCTCTATAATTTTTGCTACATTGAACATTTCATTTATTGATGAAGCTTCAATTATTCCTGCTTGTTTGAATATTCCTGAATAGATATGGTAGTTACTTGCTAGTGCTGCTGTGTGTGACAATGCCGCTTTTTGTCCACTTTTTGATTTTCCTGCTTTTAGGGCAATTATTGGTTTTTTGCATTTTTGAGAGGTTTTTATGAACTTTTTTCCTCTGTCTTTTTTTAAACTTTCAATGTAAAGGGTTATGACTTTTGTTGTTTTGTCTGCTTCAAAATATTCAATGAAATCGGAAAAATCTAGTTGCATCGAGTTTCCAATTGAGACGAAATTGTTTAGACTTTCTATTGAATCTAATACTGCTGAGCCGATTGCTCCTGATTGCGAAATGAAACTAGTATTTCCTTGTTTTATTTTTCCAGAGAAAAAGGTTGTGTTTATTTTTTCTTTGGTATTTAAATAGCCAAAGGTGTTTGGTCCGAGAACTTTAATGTCATTTTCTTTAGCAATTTCATGTATTTCTTTTTCAAGTTTGTTATTATGAATTTCGGAGAATCCTGCGGAAATTATTATTGCACATTTTATTTTTAGTTGTCCTGCTTGTGTTAATATTGTTGAAACATATTTTGCTGGGATTGCAATGATTACGCAGTCAATTTTATCTGGGACTAGGGATAAGTTGCTATATATTTTTTGTCCGAGTATTTTTTCTGTTTTTGGATTTATTCCTAAAACTTTTTTGTTTGATGTTAATAGGTTTTTGAAAATGGCGTGTCCAACACTTTTAGGATTTCTGCTTGCG
>CAZXBY010000067.1:0-4784 GCA_964639055.1 Candidatus Woesearchaeota archaeon | reverse complement strand
AAATATCTGATTCAAGTTATTTCTGGGAGAATACAAGTAATAATGCTAACGGGTTACGATTAAATTATCCTGCAGCAAGAAAAATCTTAAAGAAAACATTTGAAAAAGCAGGGATTGAAAAAAGGTCTAATTTTCATTCGTATCGACATTCACGAGCAACAGAACTCGCAAAAACATTAACTGAACCGCAATTAAGATTATTTTTTGGATGGGAACGAGGAAGTGAAATTCCTGCAATTTACACTCATCTAAGTGGGAGGGACATTAACAAAACTATACTCTCAATGCATGGATTAATATCACACGAAGATCAAGACGAAAACAAATCAAGAATGTGTGGCTTGTGTGATACTATCAACAGACCTAAAGCAAACTTCTGTTCAAAATGCGGTTATGGCTTAACAACAAAATCAGTAATGGAGCTTGAAGATAGAAAAACTACCGATATCAATGATGCAATGAATTATTTTATGGAAATAGCAAAAAGTCCTGAATTACTTAGGAAATTTGAAGAGTTTAAAAAAAAGGCTGAGGGAGATACAAAATGAACAAACAAGACAAAATAAATGCATTAAAACACTTCACAAATAATTTCTTGGATCACTCAGACGAAGAATTAAGGACATTCTACACTTTGATGAAAAAAGTGCCTTTGGTAGAGTTGGTTATTATCATGCACCAATATATATCTTCAGTTAAGAGGTTCTTGGACAGGCATTAGTATGTTTTTTAGAAAGATTTATAAGTTATCTATACTTATCTAAGTTAAGTAAGTTAACTAACTTATCAAAAATAGCTGGTAAAAATGAATATGGATAAAGATATATTAGATAATATTGACAAAAAAGGAATCATTCATAGTTATGACCCTTACATGTCAACCCCTCAGGATTTTATTGATTTTATTGAACAATTTGATAAAACTACATTTCGTTCAAAACTGTGGCTTGATTTTAAAAATTTTAATTATAAATATTTCTTGTTGTTTTTTTCAGAAAAAGGTTCTGGCGGGAAAATTCAAGCGTGGGCACTGTGCGATGTCAATAAATCTAAGAAGATCTCAGATAGAATAGTTAAGAAAAATGATGTTGGTGACCCATTTATAGATGCTGAGTTTGGTTTTCAAGGAGATGAAGATTCATTATTTAAGCGAGTTTTTTATTTTAAAAGAATGGGGTTATTTGAAAGCAATCACCATTGTACAGAATTTGATTTAATAAAAACAGGTTTGCCTATAAGTAAGGAGGATGTATCTAAGGGTATTTTGAGAAATCTTCTTTATGTAACAATACCTAAAAAAATTATGGATGAAATAAAAACTGTTTTAATAGAGGAAATGAAAAATGAAAAATGAACGAACTAGATTTGTTTTGATAAGATCAGGACAATTACGTAAAGGAAAGAGTGAACAAACCAAGCAATCCAAGTGAAAGACAAGAACCCGAGCCATATATCAGACCTACAGGAATTGTAACACCTGATCAATATAAAGTTATTAAGAAAAAAAAGCGAAACCTGTGAAAGCCAAAATAAGGGAATTAAGCCAAAGAGATTTGAAAATAATAAACGAACAACTCAAAGATTTCTAAAGAAAAAATAACAATTAATTACCACATAATTTATTCGCAATTGTTAATCGTTTAACAGCCAAAATAAAATTACCAAACAAAAAAAATCATACTCATCCAGAAATCAAACCAAATCCTTATTTTGAAAAAGAATCTAACTTGCAAACACAGCAAACATATTCAAGTTTAATTAGTGTTACAACATTATCAAAATAAGAAAGAGTTTGTCCATAAATCCAATTAATTTGTTTTTCTAAATCTTTAACATTTTTAACATCATCTGAACTTCCAAAAAAGTCAGACTCTTTAAGATTAGAAATCTTAACTACTTTAATATCAGATATCATTAATTCTTTTTTATCTTCAGTAAAAATTGGGGGAATTAATTTAGAATCATCACCAAGAGTTTGAATAATTCTTGCAGTAATAAGCTCTCCTTTTTTATAACCACGCCAAGCAGGAAATACGCGATCACCAGGTCTAAAGACAACAGTTAATTTTTCATCTAAAACGATTTTTTCATACTCAGACCTAAAAGCAATCTCTGCTCTTGGAAGTTCTAATCGACTCATAAAGCAGCTCTCATAATAGATTCTAAAGAAGAATCATCAACGGCATCTAAAGGAGCCATTATTTTAAGAGCAGGAACTGCTTGGTATAAATTCATACTTTTACCATTATGAACCTGATATCCAAATTCTTTTGCTAATTTTAAAGTTGAGGAAATATCTTCAAGAAGAATATCTGCAACAATAGCATGTGAAGGAAGAAAAGAAATATTTTTCTTTGCAACAGTCAAATCATTTTGAAAATCATTAGTTATAGGACCAAAAGCAGAATAATCTTTGAAAGGGTATGCTCCTTTGTTTGAAGTATTAATAACTAAATCAGCAGAACGAGCATATTTAGCCAAGTCATCTTCACCGCCAAAAAAAGAAGTTGTATAAGGTTTTATTTTAACAGCAACATTTTCTGCTTTAGAAACGGTTCTATTTAAAATTACTATCTGATTAGGGTTAGATCTTGAAAGTTCATAAGCAATTGGAAGTGTTGTTCCACCTGCGCCTAAAATAAGAATGTTCTTTCCAACAACGGAATTAGGAAACTCAGTTATTAAACCTTTAAGAAAACCAACACCATCAGTGTTAAAGCCAACAAGTTTACTATCAACTTTTTTTATAACATTAACACTGCCAGTTACTTTTGCAGAATCATCAAGCTCATCAACATAATCAATTGCTTTATCTTTAAAACCAGAACCAACACCACCACCATAATAAAGAGGATCTTGTTTAAACGTTTCAAAAATAGCTTTTGCATTTTCAGGATTAGCAACAATAAAAGTTGTTTTGTATTCAGGAAGATATTTTTCAAAAACAGCATTATGCATAGCAGCAGAACCGCCAGGATAATCATGATCGATTGGAATTAGTAAATTTTTGTAATTTTCTAAACTAGATAAATCTAAAGAATTATTTTTAGGAAGAGATGCAACTTTAATTATTTTATTTTGAAATAGTTCTCGAATATTCATAAGATTCACCTTTGGTTGTGATATATAAAATCACACTTATTTATAAGGCCAGTGAAAGAGTGATTTTTTTAAACAATATTTATCACAAAAGAAGTGTTAAGTGATTAAGTTCTTTGTTGAATAGTTTAGATATTGATTGATGGTTTTGAACGGCTTTGGAGAGTCACAACATTTATTAACTACTTCTTCATTAGTTTAATTATGTTATTCAAAGATTTTCAAGGATTTATAACTGTAAAAGAACTCAATAAATTAGGTGTTGATATAATTCCTAATGTCCGAGGAGTTTATGTTGTTCTATTCAAAAATAAATCCAAACCTGTTTTCTTAAAAGAAAGCGTTGGTGGTCATTTTAAAGAAAGAAATCCCACGGTCGCTATTGAACGTTTAGAGTCTGAATGGGTTTCTAATGAAGAAATAATTTATATTGGACAAGCTGGTGGTGGAAGCTCTGCTGCTACGTTAAGAAAGCGATTAAAGCAGTATCTCCAATTCGGATGTGGAAAACCTGTTGGTCACTGGGGTGGAAGATTTATTTGGCAATTAAAAGATTCTAATGAGTTAGTTTTTGCGTGGAAAGAAACCAAAAAAGATCCTAATGTTGTAGAATCAGAAATGATAACTAAATTTAAAGAGAAATATAGCAAAAGACCCTTTGCTAATCTAACAAAATGAATCCTGGCGAATATGAAAAACAAGCGGCAAATTATTTTAAGAATAAGGGATATTCTGTAAAGGTTTCATCTTATACGAATGATTATGGTGTTGATGTTTTTGCTTCAAAAAATAAAGAAAAGATCGCCATTCAGGTTAAAATGTATGGTTCGGGGATTAGACCTATTAACCGTCAAATGATAATGGAGTTATGTGGAGCAATGAATTATTTTGATTGTACTTCTGCTAAATTTGTGACTGATGGGCGAGTGTTATCTGATGCTAAAGAAGTGGCAGATAAATTAAATATTGAAATAATATATTTAAAGCCTGATGAAAGTTTCAAATCAAATAAGAAAGATTCGTTTACAGAGATGTGGGAAAAATATATAATTCCTTTACAAGGTAAAACAATAGTGCGAGATAATGGTAAAACAAACAAAGTTATCTCGGTGGATTGGAGTGGAATAAAAAGAATTACTTCAAATGGCAACCAAGCCACGATAAAAATAGAGATTTTTAAACAAGTTGTTAAACATTTAGAAAAGCACAAAGAAATCACAAGGAAAGAAATAAATGAAGAATATGTAGGGAGAGCTTCTTCTGGAATTTGTTTAATTCTTTCTCAAGTTCCTTATGTTAGTTATGGTGGGAGACCATCTAAACTTATGTGGAAAAAATAATTTTCTTAACATACCTTCCAACTTATGTGTATATACTGCTTAGTATAAATTTTACAACCTAAAAGATAATTCTTGGTAGGAAAATACCTAATTTACCTACGCCTTATTCGGCACAAAATGTAAATAAAAACGTGTCAAAAAACTATTTAAACTAATGGCACTTAAGGATTATTAGTTGACCTATGGTGAGCACATTTTTTTACCTCGGTGGCTGCAAACCTCCTTTGTGGTCACCTAATTTTCTTTATAAAAAATATCTTCTCTAAAAAGCACTTTCTAATGCATAGGTTAAGATAGCGAGTGTTAGAACCCCGCAGTAGTTTTATAGAAGTAATTCCTGAATCC
>CAZXBY010000066.1:0-4813 GCA_964639055.1 Candidatus Woesearchaeota archaeon | reverse complement strand
AGAATATTAAATAGCTCCCTATAAGTATTTAATATTCTATATCATCAAATCCCTTTCACATTTAAAAAGATAACTATGATAAATTTACTCTTACTTAATAAAAAATACATACTCAAATAAACAACATGACAAAATCATTCACCAACCCATAGTCCCAATAGCAGAATCACCACCAGGACTACTAACCCCAACCTTACGTTCCAACAATTCAATTCTTTGTTCCAACTTATAAATCATACTATCTAATTTTTGAATATGAACATCAACCTCTCTTTTAGAATAACAATCTCCTGAATTTAAACTACCAGAATCCTCAGAGCTACCAGAATCCCCAACATTCATAAAATTCATAAACCCTCCTTCCGTTTCTACCTTTTCACTCACAACAACTTTTTTTCCACTTTTGTTAGAAGGATGCCCCATATCAACAAATCCATCCTTATTAGTATTAAAATCCTTTACCCCTTCATCATCCCGCCGAACCTTACCCTGACGCACAAGCTCCTTAACATCAATCATCCCCTTCTTTTTCCTACCAAAAAACATAACAAAGAAAAGAAAGCCCATTATATAAAAGTTTTGAGAAACAAATCATGTCCATAATTTAATTTTATTATTAAAACGATTATTATATAAAACAATCAGCATTAATAATATTATGAAAAAAAAGAGTAGTTTATTAATCTGTATCTTGGTTCTCTCGAGCCTGTATTTTGTTTTAGCATCTATTTCATCAGATTCTTTAGACAATACCGAATGGAGAATGCGTGGAAAATATTTGAATCACACAGGTTGGGATGGTGTTGATTTTCCAAAAATTCAAGGACTTAATTTTGCAAATTATACTACTGGGAATGTTGTATATTCTTCTCCTGCTGTCGCTAATGGATATGTTTATGTTGGAAGCTTTGACCGTTTTATTTATCAATTAAATGCTACAAACGTTAGCCAAAAAATTGCAGAATATGACATTAATGGAATGGCTAAATCATCTCCTGCTGTTGCTAATGGTTATGTCTATATAGGAAGTGGTGATTATAAATTGTATCAATTAAATGCTTCAAATATAAGCCAAGAGATTGCAAATTATACTACAGGGGGCACCATATCCTATTCTTCTGCCGCTATTGCTAATGGCTATATCTATATTGGAAGCAATGATAATAAAACTTACCAATTAAATGCAACAAACGTTAGCCAAAAGATTGCAGAATATGAAACAGGAGATTCTATTGCTTCATCACCTGCTGTTGCTAATGGATATGTTTATGTTGGAAGCTATGATAAAAATTTATACCAGTTAAATGCTACAAACATTAGTCAAAAAATTGCAAATTATACTGTAGGAGATTTAATCGGCTTTACTTCTACAACTGTTGCTAATGGATATGTTTATGTTGGAAGTTTTGATAATAAAATTTACCAATTGAATGCAACAAACGTTAGCCAGAAAATTGCAGAATATGAAACAGGAGGTAGAATTTATTCTGGTGCAGCCGTTGCTAATGATTATGTTTATATTGGAAGTAATGATAATAAGCTATATCAATTGAATGCAACAAATATCAGTCAGATGATTGCAAGCTATACTACCGTACAAACCATATCATCTCACCCTGCTGTTGCTAATGGTTATGTTTATGTTGGAAGCCAAGACTATACAATTTACCAATTCAATGCAACAAACATTAGCCAGATGATTGCAAATTATACTACAGGAGATGGTATAACTTTTTCATCTCCTGCCGTTGCTAATGGATATGTTTATATTGGAAGCAGTGATTATAATCTATATCAATTAAATGCGGATAATATTTCATTAACGACAAATGATTTTGTAACCCCCGAGTTAAATGTATCAAATATAACTATTAATGAAGACTCTTCTATTGGTAGCTTATTTAATGCAAGTGATACTTCAGGATTATCTTATTGGTGGGTAAATGATACTACAAACTTCAAAATTAATCAATCAGGTTATTTTGAAAACAATATTGAATTAACAGTAAGAAGTTATTCTGTTACAATCTCAATTAATGACACTTACGGGAATACTGCCTCTGAAATAATTTTAGTAACTGTTAACGCAGTAGCAGATATAATTCCGACAAGCTCAAGCGAGACACCAAATTATTATCCCACTGAATCAAATCTGCAAGAAGGATACACAAAACAACTTTATACAAACTGGAGAATTAATTTTAAATCTAATGGAGAAAACCACCAATTAAAATTAAACTATTTTGATAAAATCAACAAAACAGCAACAATAACCATTTCTTCCGAACCCCAAACAAAAACTCTTTTACTAGATGAAGAATGGAAAATTAATTTAAATAATGATTCCTACTATGATCTATTGGTAAGACTTGATAATGTGACATTCAAGAGAGCTAATCTTTTCATTCAAGAAATTAATGAAACAATAGAATCTGAAATAATCGTAGAAAATACAACATCTCAAGAAAAAACCACAAACGAAACACGAACAAATACAAACAAAAATAATTATTCCTGGCTATGGACTATAATAGTATTAATCGGACTTTCAATTGTCGGATATTTTTATTTTAAAAGAAATAAACAGAAATAAAAATAATCAAAAAAGATTATTCTTTACAAAACTAAGAAAGAAATATAAATAACAAAAGCTTACTCTAATTAATGACAAAAAAACAAAATGCAGCATGGATAACAATTTCAAAAATTGGAGGCCTCTTACTTTTTTTAATCCTCCTCGGAATAGCAAATAATTTAATTGATACCATTTCAAACAAAATCTTTTTTCAAGTTATCCATTACCTCAACCTCAACCTTAATATAATAATAGTCTTCTCTATCATCTTTCTTTTAAGCGAAATATTTGCAACTTTCATGTTTCCACTAAATTTACCATACCCAATAATTAATGCATTTGGTAGCATCCTTTTAGTAAAGTTCATTATTAGAATCCTAACACAAATAACAACAACACAATCATTCCAAATAATAATTAATAATCAATTAAAAATCGCATTTCTAGTCGCAACTATAGTCCTAATAATCGGCTACATCAACATTTTCACTCCATCAAAAAAATCAACAGAAAAAATAAATAAAAAACTCAAACAACCAACAGAATGGGAAGACATTAAAAATGAATTAAAAGAATTAATTATCTTTTTTTCAAAAAAAATAAGAAAAGCAAACAAACCCATCACCAAAAAACATTCTAAAACTCAAACCAAAAAACACTAAAAAGTTTTCCTTCCAAATTAATTTTTTATACTTAATTTTTTAAACATGAAAAAAGATATACCTGTTCAATGAAATATAGTAGATGCAATCAAGGAGAAAAGTTAATGACTGTACAAGCCCTAGCTGTAGAAAAAGCCATAGAAAGAAATAGATACTACCTCGGAGAATTAGCACACCATTACATCAAACAAGAAAAGGCAGCAACAGACTTCTTTACCAATCATGTCTTACCATATTGGGGAGAAATCTTCAAATCACTCTTCTGCACATATAAATGCCCAGAAAGATATAATTGCGAAATAGAAGAAAAACACCATCCAATAGCAGAAATATTTAGAAGAGAGGTTGAAAAATTCGGAATAGATAAAGTTCTTGAAGGTGGAAACGAAACAGAAGCAATCTTCACAAGATATAGAGAAATAGTACAATCAAGAGAAAGTTCAACTCAAAACTTAACTTACCACCCAATAATCACACAAAAAACTTAAATAGACAAAAACGCATATCACAATTATCTAGAAATTATTTTTTCTTTTTTTAAAAATGAAAGACATAAAAATTCAAGGAGCCCGAGAACATAATCTAAAAAATATCTCCTTAACTCTACCAAAGGAGAAATTCATAGTACTAACAGGACTCTCCGGTTCCGGAAAATCTTCTTTAGCATTCGACACGCTATATGCAGAGGGACAAAGACGATATGTAGAAAGTCTCTCATCCTACGCCAGACAATTTCTAGGGCTAATGAACAAACCTGACGTAGACACAATTGAAGGGCTATCCCCTGCAATATCAATCGAACAAAAAACAACATCAAAAAACCCACGTTCAACAGTTGGGACAGTAACAGAAATCTATGATTATTTAAGACTACTTTATGCAAGAATAGGAACTCCATTTTGTCCAGAACATAATATCCCAATAACCTCACAAACTCCAAAAGAAATATTAACTCAAATAAAACAAAAATTCAAAGACGAAATAACAATTTTTTCACCAGTAATAAGACAAAAAAAAGGAACATACGAACAATTATTCAAAGATCTAAACAAAGCAGGTTATACTAGAGTAAGAGTAAATAACAAAATATACCGAACAGACGAAATAATCACACTATCAAGATATCAACAACATAATATTGAAGCACTAATAGACAAGATAGATTTAAACGACACAACACGACTAATCGAAGCAATAGAAGATGCAACAACAATGTCTAATGGACTAATTATCGCTTCAGACAAAAAAAACGAAGAAATCTTCTCAAGTAAAATGAGTTGTCCAGAATGTAATATTAGCTTTGAAGAATTACAACCTAGAATGTTTTCATTCAACTCACCTTTTGGAGCATGTGAAGAATGTCACGGACTCGGACAAAAAATAGAATTTGACCCAGACCTCATAATTCCTGACAAACAACTATGCATATTAGATGGAGCAATCCAGGTATACGGAAAAATGGAAGGAACATGGAGAAACCAACAACTTGCAACAATAGGAAAATACTGTGGCTTTAAAATCCTAACACCAATAAACAAAATGACTCCAAGCGCACTCAATTCCCTTCTTTATGGAA
>CAZXBY010000065.1:0-4911 GCA_964639055.1 Candidatus Woesearchaeota archaeon | reverse complement strand
AAGTTAAAAAAGAGGGCAAACTTTATTCTCAGAGTTATGGGATTGGTAAGGCTTTGGAGGATGTGAAGGTGGTTGGTACTTGTGCTAAAGGGGCTCATGGGACTAAGGTTACATTTATGCCAGATGACACAATTTTTTCAACATTGGATTTTGATTTTAATACTCTTGTTACAAGGTTTAGGGAAATGTGTTTTTTGAATGCTGGTTTGAAAATTATTTTGAATGATAAGAGGAAGACTGAAGATAATGTTAAGGAATTTTGTTTTGATGGTGGTTTGTCTGAATTTGTTGCATGGCTAAATAAGACTAGAAAACCAATTCATCAAAAGGTGATTTTTTTTAAGAAACAGGAGGGAACGACTGTTGCGGAGGTTGCTATTCAATATACTGAAAGTTATAATGAGAATATTCAAGGATTTGTGAATACTATTAACACTATTGAGGGTGGGACGCATGTTGCAGGATTAAGAACGGCTGTGACTCGTGTGATTAATGATTATGCGACTAAGAAAGGTATGTTAAAGAAGGGGCAGAAACTGACAGGAGATGATGCAAGAGAGGGTATTACTGCTGTTATTTCGTTGAAATTGGCTGAGCCTCAGTTTGAGGGGCAGACAAAAACTAAGCTTGGAAATGGTGAAGTTAAGGGGATTATTGATTCGATGGCTACTTCGGCATTGAATGAGTTTTTTGAAGAAAATCCGAGTGTTGCTAAAAATATAATTAATAAGACTTTGAGTGCGTTAAGGGCAAGAGAAGCTGCTAGAAGAGCGAAGGACTTGGTTAGACGAAAAAATGCTTTAACTGGTGGTGGGTTGCCTGGAAAGCTTGCTGATTGTTCTTCTAAAAAAATGATGAATACTGAATTGTTTGTTGTGGAGGGAGATAGTGCTGGTGGGACTGCTAAGAGTGGGCGTGATCGTGAGACTCAGGCTATTTTGCCTTTGAGAGGTAAAATATTGAATGTTGAGAAATCTAATCCGTCAAAGGCCTTGGGTAGTGAGATGATTTCTAATTTGGTTACGGCTATGGGATGTGGTGTGGGGGATTATTTTGATATTAGTAAATTAAGATATGGTAAGATTGTTATTATGACGGATGCTGATGTTGATGGGGCACATATTAAAACATTGCTTTTGACTTTCTTTTTTAGATATACTCCGCAGTTAATTGAAGCGGGTCATGTTTTTGTTGCGGTTCCGCCATTTTATAGTATTAAGAAGGGGAATAATATTCATTATGTTTATACAAGTGAGGAATTAGAAAAGAAAATGCAGGAATTAGGTGGAAAGGGAGAGGTTGGCCGTTTTAAGGGTTTGGGGGAAATGAATGACGAACAGTTATGGATTACTACTATGAATCCTAAGACAAGAATATTGAAACAGATTTCAATAGAGGATGGTGTTGAAGCGGATGAGACATTTTCATTATTGATGGGGGATGCTGTTGCTCCACGACGTGAATTTATTGAAACTAATGCAGATAAGGCGGAGGTTGATTTGTAAAATATGGAAAATAAAATAAATAAAAAAATTGAAAAGATGAATAAATATGTTGAAAAACCTTTGAAGGTTAGATTCTGTCCGGAGTGTAAAAGCACTGATGTTAAGTTTGTTTTTAAAATGAAGAACTTGTTTGGTCTTTTGCCTAGGGTTGAATGTACTCGGTGTGGTTACAAAAATGTCTATATTCTTAATTTAGTTGTTACAAAAAAAGATTTAAATAGAAAAATAAAAAAAATGAAAAAAAAACATATTAAGAAAAATACAAAAAAAGATGTTAAGAAAATTTCTAAAGTGGGTAAGGTTGTTAAAAAGGATATTGGAAGAAAAAGAAAGGGGGCTAAAAAATAAAAATGGAAGATGACGATAATAAATTAATGGATGAAAATATGGAAGAAGATGATAATATTGAGGATGTGCCGGAAGCGACGAGAAGAGTTTTAGAAGATATTAAGGCTGAGAAGCAACTTGAAGCAGAGAAGGCTGAAGAAGCAAGGCAGGTTAATTTGGAAGGGGATGTTGTTTCGGGAGCTGGTGTTAGTGGTCTTGCAGATTTTGACGAGGCTGAACGTGAGGCCGACGAATATCAGAAGAAAAAGGATGAGTGGCAAAATAGTATTCAGGCTAAGGAATTGATTAATGCCGAAATTAATCCTGAGATGAGAGAGGCTTACTTGAATTATGCTATGAGTGTTATTGTTGCGAGAGCTTTGCCTTCGGCTGAGGATGGATTAAAGCCGGTTCACAGAAGAATTTTGTGGGCTATGCAATCTATGGGTCTTTTACATAATAAACAAACAAAGAAATCAGCTCGTATTGTTGGTGACACAATGGGTAAATATCATCCTCATGGTGATGCTTCTATTTATGATGCTATGGTTAGAATGGCTCAGCCATGGTCACTTAGGTATCCGCTTGTTATTGGTCAGGGTAATTTTGGTTCAATGGATGGTGATGGGGCGGCTGCTATGAGGTATACTGAAGCTAAGATGGAAAGAATTTCTGAGGAATTAATGGAGAATATTGAAAAAAAGACTGTGCCTATGATGCAAAATTTTGATAATACAATGGAAGAACCTATTGTTTTGCCAGGTAAACTTCCTAGTCTTTTATTGAATGGTGCTAGTGGTATTGCAGTTGGTATGGCGACAAATATGCCTCCTCATAATTTGAATAATACTTGTGATGCGATTTTACATTATGTCGAAAATCCTGAATGTGAGATTAAAGAGTTGAGTGCAAAAATTAAGGCTCCAGATTTTCCGACGGGAGGCATGATTTCTGGACAATTTAAACAGATTTATGAGGAAGGAAAAGGAAAAGTTACTATTGATGGTAAAGTTGATATTGAGGAGCCCAAGAAGAAGGCGGATAAATTAAAGATTGTTATTACGGAAATTCCTTATCAAGTAAATAAGTCTGTTTTGGTTGAACAGATTGCTAATTTGGTGAGGGATAAAAAGTTGCCGGATGTTAGCGATATTAGAGATGAATCAAGTAAAGGGAAGGTTAGAATTGTTGTTGAGATGAGACGAGGAGCTGAATCAAAGTTTACTATTAACAGGTTATATAAGTATACTCAGTTGAGAACTAATTTTAATGCTAATATGTTGGCTTTGGTGGATAGAAAACCTAGGCTTTTAAATTTGAAAGAATTGATTCAAGTTTATGTCGATCATAGAAGAGGTGTTATTAGAAAGACTAAGGAGTTTGATTTAAATAAGGCTGAAAAAAGATTGCATATTGTTTTTGGTCTTTTGATTGCTCAAGGAAATATTGATGCAGTGATTAAGTTGATTCGTGCGTCTAATTCTAGAGCAGAAGCTCAGGAAGGTTTAATGAAAAGTTTCAGTTTAAGTGATAAGCAGGCTGAGGCTATTTTAGAGATGAGATTAGCTGCTTTGACTGCTTTGGAGAATGATAAGTTAAAGGGAGAAGAGGATGATTTGAAGAAGTTGATTGAAGAGTTGAAGAGGATTCTTGGTGATGAGTCTGAAATATTAAAAATTGTTAAGAGTGATTTAGAGGGACTAAAAGAAAAATATGGAGATAAGAGAAGGAGTAAGATTGTTGGTGCAATTGAGGACTTTGATGAGAAAGATTTGGTTGATAAAAGAGATGTAATTGTAACGATTACTGATAAGGGATATATTAAGAGAATTGATGTTGATGAATATAGGGAGCAGAAGAGGGGAGGGAAGGGCGTTATTGGTAGTGATTTAACAGAAGGGGATTTTGTGAAAGAACTTTTGACTTGTTCAACGCATGATTATTTACTTTTCTTTACTGATAAGGGTAAGGTTCATTGGTTGAAGGCTTATGAAGTTCCTGCTTCAGCTAAGAGTAGTAAGGGGAAGGCCGTTGTGAATTTGTTGGATTTAAAGGATGAGACTGTTGCTAATGTTATTTCTGTTAAGGAATTTAGTGGATTTTTAATGATGGTGACTAGGAAAGGTATTGTGAAAAAAATTGAGTTGTCTGTTTTTAGTTCTCCAAGAAAGGGTGGAATTAAGGCAATAAAGTTAGCTGAGACGAATGATATTTTAATTAATGTTAAGAGATTGAAAGAAAATCAGGAAGTTTTACTAGTTACTAAACTTGGGCAAGCGATTCGGTTTAATAGTAATGAAGTAAGGGCAATGGGTAGAGCGAGTTATGGTGTTACAGGTATTAAATTGAATATGGGTGATGAAATTGTTAGTTTGGAGGTTTTGCCTTTGGAAAAGAGAAGTGGAGAATCAATTTTGACTATTACAAAGAATGGTTATGGTAAAAGGAGTTTAATTGGTGATTATAGGTTGACTGGTAGGGCCGGGAAAGGGGTTTTGAATATGAGGGTGACAGATAAGACGGGAAATGTTATTAATTCTCAATCGGTTGGCGATGATGACACTATTGTTATTACAACTGTTAAGGGAATTGTTATTAGAACTTCTTTAAAAAATATTAGAGTAATTGGTCGGGTGACTCAGGGTGTTAAGATTATTAATTTGTCGGAAGGTGACTTTGTTAGTGATTTAGTTAAAGTTCCAACGGATGAAAATATTGAAGGGATAAAAGAATTGAATGAAGAATTGAAGAAGGCTGGGGTGATGGATAAGCAGGAAAGTTTGGAAGTTTAGGATTTAGAAGGTAATTTTATTATTAATGTTAAATGAGTTGAAGCTGTTGCTTTTTCAGCTATTTTTATGATGTGTCTAATTGCTTTTGAGATTATTTGAATTAGTTTGAGTTGTATTATTGTTATTTGATTTGATTCGTTGGTGTATATTTTGTGGTGCTGTATTTGTTATATTATTAGTTTGATTTGCGTTTTTTATTTTGTTTGTTGTTCCAATTTTTTCTGCAACTTTTTCTGCGATTTTCTCGGTTGTTTTTTCTGCGATGCCTTTTTTTTGTATTTGAATTT
>CAZXBY010000064.1:0-4962 GCA_964639055.1 Candidatus Woesearchaeota archaeon | reverse complement strand
TCATAATTTCAATTGTCTTAGTAGTACCAACAACAAAATCTGACCCACAAACCGGATTTATTACCTCAGCACTTAACGGAGAATTATCAGCTCTATTATTCACATCAATCAAATTTTCTGACCAACCATCATCAGAACTAAAATTATAATCACTCCCTGTTAAGTTAGCTCTCCAATATCTTTCACTAGCAACAACAAAAAAATTGCCTCCTTCAGTAATATTATAATTAGGACCAGCACTCGAGACTAACCTGACAGTATCATTCAAATCAACCTCATACCCGTCAACAAATCTATTTCCATTCATATCACTCCAATATCCAACAAAAGGATTAAAACAAATACCACCAACACAAGTCACACTACCAACACAAACATCTCCACACCCACCACAATGACTATCATTGGTTAAAATATTAATTTCGCAACCATCACTCCAATCAGAATTACAATTAGCATAACCCGAATTACACTTACAAGACATATCGCTTGTAAAAGTAATATCATTATTATATTCCTCCAGAATTTCAGACCCTAACAAACTTCTGTTCCATATTTTAACTTCATCTATTGAACCATTAAAAGGACCAATTATTTTAGTTTTATCACCTCTATCATACCAATAAGCCCCAATCATCGTTTTTTTACTAGAAATCGTCATAAAATCAATTTCAGAAGAAAGACTATTTTCTTTAATCTTTTCTCCATTAAGCCATAACTTAAGATTTCCAGCCTCTTTAGTAATCGCTACATGAATCCAATTAGAATCTGTAAATGTTTCAGTTGAGGCTATTGTTTCCCAACCTTCCACTTCATTAACAAAGAGATTTCTTAAACTATTATCAGAATTAAATCTAAAAACAACTCCTGAAAGTCCTCCAATAGTAGTAACTTGAGTCTGCAAACTCATAAGCGTAAAAAGACCATCATTTACCTCTTTTTTAACCCACATTGAAATAGTATAATTCTGTAATTCAAAATCAGAATCATCTCCCAAATCAATATAACTATTTCCATCAAAACTATATGCTTGCCCAACTTTACCTGTCGTTAATGTTGCTCCATTATTCGTCCCATCATTATCATTTCCACTTACATCATCAGCATTATCTTCAAAAGGATAATAAGCAACCAAATCAGCTGCATTAGAAATCCCAACACATGATGCATTACTCCCACAATTATTACTACAATTAATTGTCTCCCCACAACCATCATCCAAATTTCCACATTGCCCCGTTGGACATATAGTAATAGGATCACAATAATCAGTGTATTCAACATCACAAACAATATATCCTGAAGAGGAAAACTTCAACCAACACCAACACATTCCAGGAGCATAAGCAACATCCCAATCTGAAGACCAAGATAAAATAGCTTCATCATATGGGGGAACAAAGAAAGCATTAGTCTCAACACCGGATAAAGAAACATAATCTGCACTTAACATTTTTTTCCCTGACACAACCGGATCACTACTAAAATTAGAATAAAAACAAATAAAATCACGAGTAATTTCATCCACACCAGAAAAATGATAAGAATAAGAGGTACTAAACCCCTTAAGATCACGAATAGTATATGCGATGTCACTAACCTCTGAACTACTCAATTGTATTGTTGCTGTATCCCCAAAAACCCCCACAGTCATCAACAACATTCCAAAAACAAAAAACACCAATAATAAATCCACTCTTTTCATACACACTAAAGAAAAAATAACTTTTTAAATATTCTCTTTAAATCTTTGTTTTACCCCTCTTTGTCCTCAACAATTTTTTCTAAAAAAAGACACATTAATTCTTTTGTTATCCCAACAAGAACTACTTTTTTCACAAATAATAAACCGCCATTTTTTTATACCACCCTTCAGTAAAAGCACAACTATATAAACAAGTTATACCTTACAAAAACATGAATACTCAACTAACGATGAAGCATACCAATGCCAGAACATCCTTAGTCGGGAAAATGTTTTCTACTTTTATTTATTGCTAACACCGCGACATATTTTTTTACAAATGGACCGAAAAAAAAATGTCGCTATACAGACATACAACACAACTGAACAACACAAAAACTGCTTATCCTGTTCTAACACCATAATCACTCCACTTTGCCCTCACTGCATCGCAAAGGAATTCAAGGAATGGGTTAAGTCCTACCCAGAGCTAGAGAAAGATACAATCCACAAACTAGACCACTTCATAAAAAATTCCCAAAAAGATCTCGGAGCAAGTTGCATAAAATGTAACAAAAAAGTCTACATCTGCGTCTACTGCATCACCGAATATTTATACCAATTAATAAAAGAAGCAGGAGCAGGACCAAAAATATTAGCAGAATTCTTATTTATGTTTAATTTTGATTTCAAAAGAACTGGATACATACACGAATTAGAAGCATTAGGTGGATATTAATTTTCTAAATCTTAGTTATCTTCAACTCACTATCTCTTTTTGCAAGCATAACAACGCAACTCTTCTCATCTTCACCCTTAATTTCATAACCATCATTCATTAATTCTTTTTCTAATTTTTTAGAAAAACCCTTTACTTCATTAAACCAAGGTTGCTTATCATAGCCAAATCTTTCTCTTGCATATCCAACACTCTTAAATCCTTTAATATGGACAAAATCTGAATTTGCACGACGAACCAAATCAGCATATTCTTCTAAGTGCTCCTCCTCCATATTTGAAAAATCGTCATATTTCAAATCTCCCCCACAATTTTTTGCCTTCCCATCACCCTCTCCTTTTTTTACAAGTGTCAAACGAACAACTCGCCGAACTTTCCCCTCTAGGCTTTTCAAAACATCTAAAGTTTCTAAAAACCTCTCCCAAGAATCCTTATAACAACTCCTGTGCCACTTAAGAAACAATTCTTTATTTGATGCATTTGTCGAAATAGTAATCTGTGTTGGCAACTCATTGTCCTTAAATTCACGAATAACATCCGAATTTTGTCCATTAGTAACAAGAAAACTAACAGCTTTTTTTTCTTCACGAATAATTTTAAAAAGCTCACCCAAATATGGATACAAAGTAGGCTCCCCCGACAAACTCATAGTATAAAGTTTAGGTTCATAAGAATCCTCCAACACTTTCTTATCCACTTTAAGATTTCCAGCAAAACCCAAAAGTAACTTTTTTCTTTCTTTAATAATCCCCTCCAATAATTCACGAGGTTTCAAAAGATTCTTAACATTAATACCAAGATTAAATTCAATCGGCCTCCAACAATGAAGACATTTATTCTCACAATTCATAACATTCGGTGTCATCTGACAACATCCAGAACTTGAGACACCATAAAACTTTTCCTTCCAACACCCTCCTTCACCTCTAATAGCCCGTTTAGTCCATAAACAAATCTGAACAGCACCACTTTCCCCAACCAAGCCATAATGCATCTTCTGCAATGTTTGTTTTAACTTGTTATCCATAAAATACCAAGAAAAAATACTCTTTTAAAATTAACGACCATAAAATAATCCAATAAATCCCTTTCATTTTTTATATTATTCTATATGCCCAAATCACCATCAAAAGAATAAAAATAAACAAAATAAACTTCGTTGCCCAACGAAACGCCTTTTCAGCAAATTTCTTTGTCGTAAACTTCTCAACCGCCAAATAAAAGAACCTACCACCATCTAAAATTCCAAGAGGCAACATATTAAACAAAGCCACTAACAAATTAATAATCATAACCCACCACAAAAAATGATAAATAAAATATACACAATCACCATCCCAAGTCGTCTTATAATGAGTAGATCCAATCTTAAAATTCATTAAAGACGCCAAAAACTTCTGAACAAGTCCAGTAGGTTCATTACCATAATAACCAACACCCAAATATGCTCTTCCTTCCTTTCCTGGATGTTCCCCCAAAACCAAATCAAACTCTAAATTCTTCCCTTCAGTTTCAGTATGAATAACAACCGAATCACCCGGAGAATATTTAGACAAAACTTCGCCTAACTCTTTTTGATCACGAACCTTATATCCATCAATACCTGTTATAACCCCATACAACTTAGATCTAAATGCAGGACTATCTTCATATGCAAAAATAACATTTTGTTTCTCTTCTAATTGAAACAATAAGCTTTCATCTAAAAAGAAATTATCTCCACCAACAATTAAAGTCGTATAATTCCCTTGTTCATACACACCATCAATTGAACTACTATTCACAGCCCCCATACCATAAATATTAAACGCAAATCCACCCGAGGTAAAACTTACATAAAAGAACCCCATGTACAGCAAATAAAATATTACCGCAAACAACATATTCGCAAAAACACCTGCACCCAAGACACTCATCTGATTAAACCTATTTTTTGAATGAAAACTTGTACTATCCTCCTCAACAAAGGCCCCTAAAATTGGTCCTAAAAAAACAAGACCAGTAGACTTAATCTTTGTCTTACTATATCTCATAAAAATACCATGACTAAACTCATGAACAATAGCTACAACCGCCAAGGCCAACAAAAAATAAGTAAAATAAAATGGTGGAAACACACTTTGTAAACCAAACAATTCCGGAAAATACGGAATCAAAGGAGCAATTGGGGGCGCCTTAATAGTCTCAATAATCTCAGGACGACTAATATAAATCCAAACACTTTGCCCTAAAAGCCAGACCATCCCCGCCATTAAAATAAATCCTAAACTTACAATAAAATATCTTAAAACCCCAAGCAATCCATGAAACTTATCATCAAACCAACTCATTGCTTTAACTCCCAATTGAGTTCTATACATAAACATCCATCCCTCACGTGTCAATTTATCCCTATTATCTTTCAAAAACCAAAACACCGATATAGTAAATACAATTAAAAAAGTAAAATCATAAACATACAAAACCGGTATAGTCACACCGAGACGAACTCCAATTGCTTGAGAAAACAATAAAACCACATGCCATATAGGTAACGAAG
>CAZXBY010000063.1:0-4983 GCA_964639055.1 Candidatus Woesearchaeota archaeon | reverse complement strand
ACGAGGGTTCGAATCCCTCCACCTCCACAAAATCACACTTAAATTAAAACATATGTTAGGAATAGAAAAATTAAAGGACACTTGCGTAACTCTTATTAATATTGGTGAGGGTTTAGATTCACGCTTGGAAGATGGTAAATTATCCATAATGGAAATTGCCACCTTGATCCCTAAACTTTGGGGAATTAAAAACATCATTACAGATGCAGCCGAGATTTGGGCGGAAATGGTAGACCTTGATCCATTAGAACAAAAGGAACTTGGTGAATTGATTGCTGAGGAACTTGATTTGAACAATGATAATCTTGAAGAGATTGTAAATAAATGTGTTGAAATTCTTTACAGCATTAAAGATTTAGTAGTTGAAATTGGTGAATTGATTGAATTGTTTAAAGATGCGAAAGCTAATTAGATTTATTAAAAAGCGGTTCAGGTTCTCAATTTCTGAGCCGCTTTGGTTTGAGAATCAAAGACGTAAACGTAAAATTCAAGAGGGGTATGATATTAAAAACAGGCGTTAAATTAGAAGGCGTAAAACCTGAAATAGTTTTAGCGATGAATATCGTTAGTAGGGTTATGGATATTAATAAGCATTCTTTTATTATTACTTCTGTTACGGATGGGATGCACTCACCAAAGTCATTACATTATAAAGGACTTGCGTTTGATATGAGAACTAGAGACATTGCAGAAGATAGCCTTAACGGGCTTGTATGGGTTATTAAAAGGCATCTAAAGAGTAATTATGACGTTGTGCTTGAAAGCGACCACATACACATAGAATTTGATCCAAAAAACACCTAAATTAAAGATTCTTTTTATTCTTTTCGCGGGCGGCTTCATGGTGTGTCGCCCTTTTTTAATTAAACTTTCTTATTTTTAGACATTATAAACAACGCCCCGCTATTGCATTGAGCGTTTTTTCGTTGTATATTTGCTTAAACATTAAAACTAAACACTATGAAATCACAAATTATTATTTATTTAGATAAGAACATGAAAAATTATATCGTATGTAGACCAACAGATTTATTTGAGGGAAATGTAAGTGGATTAGTTGAGGGTGTTACTGGTAGTAATTTTTCAATGGGCATTAAAAATTATTATAAATTTGAGGTAGTTTAAATGCAACTAACAATTAGATACAAAACCAGATACCTAGATTTTGAGGTTATCACAACAACAAGAAGCTGGATTCAACACATAGAAACATACGTCACAGCTTGCTATTTCATAAGTGAATCGCAAGGCGAAAGCGATGTCAACATCTGGGAAATACTACCAAATGAAATTCAAGTAGAAATTGAGAAACAAATAAATTAACACCATGAAATACTACAAACGAGAATTTACAGCATTGAATGATAATTGGTACTTTGAAGTCGAATTAAGTGAGACTACCACTTGGGTAGCATTTGAAAAAGATATGGTATCTGTTAAGCAAGGATATTACTTCGACAAAGAACCTGGAGACGGTTACACACCAATTACAAAAGCTGAATTTAAAGACGCTTTAAAGACTGCAATTTTGCACCTAATCGAAACTAACAAGATTGAAATATGAATCTAGCTATATTAACAAAACCTATCCAGCCAGACGAAATAGAATGGCGTGTGCAGAATCAAACAAAAGACGGTCAAAAGTTAATCATAGTGCCTTATATCACTAACAGGTGTGTAATGGATCGCTTTGATGAGGAGTTTGGATTTGACAAATGGTGTAATGAATTTAGGGAAATTAAAGACGGATTCATTTGCAGAATCACAATAATAACAGACAGCGGAAATGTTTATAAAGAGGATGGTGCTTCATCAACTAATATCGAACCTACTAAGGGAGGTATTTCTGACAGCATGAAAAGGGCAGCCGTTCAATTTGGACTTGGTAGGGGTTTATATAAATACCCTAGAGTAATGATTGAGACAACTAGCAAATTCATACCTAACTGGGTTTATCCTAGACTTGCAGATATGGTAAAGCTAATCAACAAAGGAGATTTTAAAAGAGAAATAGTAATATTAAAGGAGAAATAAAATGGAAAGAGCAATTTCAACAATCCATCAATTCGACTTTACTAGGGATGAAATAATTAGATTTGTCGACAAAGCAACGAATGAAATCCTAGACGGCAATGATAATATACTAGCAGTATCCGGTAAATTAAAGGTAATGGAAGATATTGTCAAAGGGTTACGTGCTAATCTGAAAGATTATATCCACGAGGAAGCCAGTAAATATCCTGACAAAACATTTGATCTATCCGGTTTTACATTCTCAAAAGTGAATAGAGGCACATATCAGTATAAAATGGATGCTGAATGGAATAGACTTAATGAAGCAAAAAAAGACCGTGAGGCGTTTCTAAAGGCGTTAAAAACTCCGGTTGCCGATCCTGACACTGGTGAAGTAATTAACCCGGTCAATTCTTTTGTTACTGAATCAATTTCAATCAAAGTCAAATGAAAATTAACATGATTAAGCGAAACGGTGTTTTCACTCCGGCTTACGATTCCGATTACGAAAAGGCTAAGAAACTCAAAGACGGCGAATATGAATTTAAAATATCATTGCTGCGTAATCCTAAATTACATCGTAAGTTTTTCAGCTTGATTAATCTTACTTTACACAATCAAGATACATTTGATTCACTGGAAGATTTGCGGGCGTTTCTAATTATGAAAGCAGGGTATTATAAGACAGTGCAAACAGAAACTGGTTATATGTACATTCCTAAATCTATCAGCTTTGAGAAAATGGATAATTCGGAGTTTGAACAGTTATATTCAGATGTACTTAATCAGGTACTACGCTTTTTAAAATGTGATGAGAAAATGGTAAATGATGAACTTATAAATTATATGTAACAGTTCTTTATAACCGGGTGCGGAGCAACTAAGATTTGGTAAGGGAAAGCCGCACCCTTATTTATTCACTTAATAATAATTAACATGGCTTATTTTAGTAACGGAACAGAAGGAATGGTATTTGACCTACAATGTGAAATATGTAAGTATGGTAAAAAAGCCTGCCCGATCGCATACGTACAAATCACTTATAATTATGAATCTTGTAATAATAAAATAGCAAGCAATATTCTTGATAAACTTGTACAAAACGATGGTGTATGTACTATGTTTAATGAGTTTAAATTAGATTTTGAGATAGACCCGAACCAATTAGAACTTGAATTATAGTTATCAATATTGATTATACGTTCATTATTTCGTACATTTGTAAAACAAGGATCAGTCTTGGTAGACGGGAAATGATATCTTCCTTTTGGTTCAATCCTAAATGTAGCCACAAAACCGATTTTACCCTTTGAAAACTAATTTTACCCTAAAATAAACACGATAGTATAACTCAATCACATGGAAAAATTAAAAGACATCGAAAAAGTACAAGGAATTGGAATACCTGGATTAACTTCTAAACTTATAAAGCGAGGTGAAAATGCTTGTATCTATCTTAGGTCAGATGGATATTATGAAGTATTTAAAATCAAAGTTCAATCCGGGGGTGAAGTATTTGGTAAGTTTTATCCTGAACGGGAACTTTATCCAAGCAATGAAGAGTTTGGAAATACTGCATTTTGTTGTAAGCAACTAAACAGAGCAGAAAAAAGGTATAACGTGTTAAATACGTCTAACTAAATTTAAACGATAATACAAATTAAGTACAATATAACACCATGACAAGAACTAGATTAAAACAAGCAGGATTCACAGATAAACAATCAAAGTTTATTATGAAGTATTTTGAAAGGCGGGTAAGTCCAGACGGGCAGCATATAATCGACAAAGTGAAATACTTAGTGCCTTTGTATTTTCATCAGAACCCTAGTAAGATATTCAGCAAAGGTAGAAAAGAAGAGTATTTCTTTTTAAGGCAGTTATCTCATTATATCATTCGCAAGAATACCGATTTATCACTAAGGCAAATAGGCGAAGATACGGGTAATTTTAACCATGCAACGGTATTACATTCTGTAAAGTCAATCCAGGATTATATTGATACTGATATGACGCATCGGATATACAGGCAATTTAAAGTTGAAACATTTGTAAAAATTATAGAACAAAAGCTATGAAAACAAGTGAAGTTACAAGGGTTGAAGTGATATCAATATTGCATCTAGATAATTAATTTCGTATATTTACATAAAATTACACACCATGAACACACCACTAATAATCATAATTGTAATATGCGCTTTGATTTCGCTCGGATATTGCATAATGAACGCACGGATTGAGTTCCTGCGGCTGACAGTTAAAAGGGACGACTTTGTAGGCTTCTATATCGACAATGACCGTGAGCATGGAAAGGTCGTAGATGTAACCGATGGGATCGTTACGATTGAGTTTAATGGCAATATGTATAAAAGATTGAAAACGGAAATATATTTGTAATATGGAAATGAATAAGCTGCATTTAATGGACTGCATGGAAGGGATGAAAGAGTTTCCTGATAATTACTTCGATCTTTCTATAATAGATCCTCCTTATGGAATAGGTGCTGCAAAAATGAAAATGGGTAAAGGTTCAGGTAATGATACTGGTAAGCATAAAAAGAAAGAGTGGGACAATAAAATACCACCTGCTGAATATTTTATAGAATTGTTTAGAATAAGTAAAAATCAAATAATCTGGGGAGGTAATTACTTTATTAATTATCTAAAGAATACAAGATGTTTTTTATTATGGGATAAATTAGATTATAATTCAGATTTTGCTTCACACGAATTAGCATGGACTTCGTTTGATAAAAACACTAAATGCTACAGAAGGGCAAGATCGGCTGGAGGTGATTCTAAAAATAAAATCCACCCCACCCAGAAACCAATCCAATTATACAAGTGGCTACTTAAAAACTACGCCACAAAAGACATGAAGATAATTGACACACACGTAGGATCTGGCTCATCCATTATCGCCTTTATAGACTTCGGCTGTGAGTGGATAGGCTTCGAGATTGATGC
>CAZXBY010000062.1:0-4996 GCA_964639055.1 Candidatus Woesearchaeota archaeon | reverse complement strand
TTAGAAATATTAAAAATTTCCACAGAAATCAATAAAAAACTCTGGGTACATATCTTAACTCCAATAGATTTTTGGAATACAGGATTAGATTCAAAGTTCGATATATTAGAAGCGTTCTCAATGAGCTTCCCTATTCATGATCCCAAAAACTTTTTAGGCTCCATAAGAATGTGTCAAGTTCATAAAAGCTTAGTTCTAAGAAAATTCGAAAAGTATGTAACAACTTACGGGATGTTTGGAAGTTTAGTTAGAGGAGACTTGAAAAAAGAAAGTGATGTCGATGTAGTAGTAATAATAGATGACACAGATGTAAAAAGGATGAGCAGATTCGAACTTCTAGAAAAGTTAAGAGGAATAATTCATTCATATACTTCTGAAGCGATGGCAATAGCCGGAACAAAAGTTGATTTCAATATACAAGTATGGTTACTAACAGATTTTTGGGAAAGAGTAAAAGACGCTGAGCCAGTAGCCTTTACATTCATCCGTGATGGTATACCATTATACGATAGAGGAGCTTTCTTGCCATGGAAATCATTACTTCGAATGGGAAGAATCAAACCATCTCCAGAATCAGTTGATATGTTCATGAGCACAGGAGACAAATTAAAAGATAATGTTAATAAACGAATATTCGATATTTTAGTTCACGATATATACTGGGGAATAATGCACCCAACACAGGGAATGCTAATGCTCTACGGTCTGGCTCCACAAAATTTATATGACACATCAAAATCATTCAGAGAAACATTTGTTAAAAAGGAAAAACTAATAGAAAAAAAATATGCAGACATATTCGACGAAATAGTCCTAAAATACTATAAAGGCTTCGAACACGGGAAAGTAAAAGCAGGTGACATTAGTGGAACTGATATAGACAGATTATTCAAAAATTCAATTGATTTTATAGAACGATTAAAAGAACTACGAGGACAAATCGAAAAACGAGTAAAAGAAAATGACATACAAGAGATTTACGATAATTTATTTGAAATGCTAGAAGCACAACTCAAGAAAAAAGGAGAATTATCAATAATAAAAGAATTCGAAGAATCATTTATAAAAGCAGGAAAATTTCCAAAACGATTTTTACAAGATTTAAAGTTTATAGCAAAAGTAAAAAATCAAGTAACAGCAGAAAAAACAGAAGACAAGCAAAAAATAAAAAAATCTAAAACGACAAAACAGAAGTCAAATTTAGAAAAAGAAGGAAGAAATTTAAGAAGAGATGTTGATAATGCAAGAAAAAAAGCAGCTCAAATAACAAATGCATTAACGGAGTATTCACAACGTTCTGACTTTTTGTTATTAGACAGAGCCAAATTTATAATCAAAGGAAAAGATTTAACTGCCGAAGTATTTTTTCTAGAAAATACATATGTAGTTCACGGAAATAAAATCCAGAAAATTATAAAAGATAAATTAAGTGACGCAAATCCTCAAGATTTAGAAAAAGAAATTTTAGCCCACAAGGATAAAGAAAATAAAATTGATATAAAATCTCTAGATATTCTCAAAAAAGAATTTGGCGATTTTGAATTAGTATATTAAATAAAAAGTTGTTTTTTAATATCTTTTGCATTCTTATATTTTGCTAGAAATAAATCTTTCATTATTTTTGCAAATGGTTTATCTCTAATCAAAAGTGTTGTGTTAGACTTGATTAGCCCAATCATTACCTCTGAATCATCAACAATAGACATAGCAACACCTTTATTGTTTATTTGTTGTATGTTAGGATTGATTTTGAACCACTTTTTAATATTTTTTTTTGTTTCTTTATCAAAACGAACTAAATGTTTTATGTCTATACCTTTTCTTATTTTCTTTTTCGTCGTTTCTAAACTCCCAAATTTAATTTTCGAATCCCACTTTATAGAATAGCTGTAATCATTCGACTCTATAGTCTTGTCAGCTAGTTTCCAGAAGCCCTTGTCTCCATAAGCAATTTCAACAACATCTGATTCTCGTTGTTCATAAAATTGTTTTAATTCTTTAGTTTTCTCCTTTATATTTCTTAAAGCCTTTTCTTTTTCTTCGACAATTTTTATTAATTCATCAGGGGAAGTCGCAATAAATTTTTTAATTTTATCCGGGATAATCACGACAAGTCCTTTATTCGCCAAGCTTCCAAGTATATCATAAATTCTACCATATGGTGCCCCAGATTTAGCACTCACTTCAGTTGAAGTTAATTTCCCAAACTTCAACAGAGTTTCGTATACTCTCGATTCATTTTTTGTAAGTCCAATTTCTTCAAAATCAATTTGATTCATTGATAAAATAAAACATTTGTAGTTTTTATATGTTTTTACCAACCCCTGTAGGGGTTGCATATATTTATAATTACCAATCGAGAAGACAAACTTAAAAGTAGTAACAATGATATTTAGAAAAAAGAAGCTAAAATGGGAAGACATTGAGTTAATCATAGCTAGACTATTATCCCAATCAAAAACAATTCTTACATTCGGGACTATCGGTTCAAAAAATTTAAATCACGATATAGATGTAATAATAACAAAACGAAAAGAGGCTAAATCAAATGATTTTTATTTTGAAATACATACTCTTTTTGATGATCTTGATAAAAAACTTAAAAAAAGATATGGGGTTCATGCCATAAGATTCACAAAAAGTTACGAGCAAGAAGTAATCGAGTTTTTCAATAAAAGAGAAAAGGGGAATGTATATTTACATACAAATATCTATTGTTCTTATAATCAGATTAAATTAGATTGGAGTTGTGTTCTTTCTCCAGATGATAGAGTTAAGAGTCTCTTAATAAACAATTGTAAATATATATCGGGCAAAGTAGATGATTTATTTTCAAATAATTTTAATAAAAAAAGTTATTATGATTATTTGTTTAATTTTATTTCTTATTATGATAAAATTCAAGCAAGATATCCAAACGATTTACTAATAAAATCTATGCAAAAATCACTTAGTTACCTATTTAGAAAAAGACTTAACTTGGTTACACCTCAAGTTAAAAATATAAATGATTGTAAGCAAGCAATTTATCTTTTATGTTCAATCATTGATAAATTAAATGAACAAAAAGATTTAATCCACTTATAAAATTAATCTTTATTTTTAATAATCATTTTACAAACTTAACTTTTCTAATCTTTCTCTTGTCCTCATCCCAATCAATAATAACAGCTTTCCCTTCTTTTGCTGAACCAGTTTCAATGATTTTTGTTTTACCCAACCTCTTTGATCCTTGATATTCATGCATATGTCCCGAGATAGATAGCGAAGGTTGCGCACCTTTAATAAATTCTGTCAATGCAATTGAGCCGACATGTTTCCCATTCATTAGATTTTCTCCTTTAAATTTAACCTTGTCAAAAAACCCATAGGGGGTATAATGTGAAAGAAGAATATCGACATCTTTTTTAATGTGTTTTTTTATTTGTTTAATTTCCTTTTGATTTGATTTGATATATTTCTTTCTAGATTTTTCCTTCAGAACACCTTTTTTTAAATAATCACCAGCTGTAACTGGACCTCCAAATGCTAATATTCTAACATCCCTTACTACCTTAAAACCACGTCCCCAATATTTTAGATTTTTAGATTTTTTAATAATACTTTTATAAGAACTAAGTTTTAAATGTCCTATTCTCTCTTTACTTGATTGAGTTGTAAAATCCCAATTCCCATCTATAATATAAACATTCTTACCAGTTTTGGATAATTCTTTAATTATTTTTAATCCAGAATTATAATCCTCAAGAATAAGTTTGTTAGCCTTTTTTTCTCCAATAATTTCAATCCAATTCTCATGGAAATATTTAAAGATTATTTTTAAAAGTTTATCACTACCCCCGAGATCTCCAGTACAAAGAACAAAGTCAATTTCTTTGCTTCTTGCAATTTTTTTTAATTTTACCGGAAACTTTCCATGAAAATCCCCAATAACCAAAAATTTCATATAATTAATCCACAAAAGTTATTTATTAATTCTTCGGAAAATTCTTTATTCCTTCTTCTGTCTTTTTTATCAACTCTCCTATTCTTATAAGTGTCAATGCCCGATATTCTCCCTTATCTAATAAAATAATTTTGTCTCCTCGAAGTAACTCAATAGGTGAATCTTTCTTTGCTCTACATATATTGAAAACATCAAACACATTTTTAACAACAGATTTGTCAAATAAATCTTTCCCATACTTTCTAAACATCTTAATCCTGTCTTTCGGTTTTTTAGAAATCTTTATTCCATCCTTAACATGACAATAAATTAAAGAAGCATTAACAAATCCAGTACAACAAAACGCTAATTCATTCAAACATCCACTCAAAAACCTTTTAGTCTCATAATCACTAAAATTTTCAAATAATCTCTTTGCAATAGACAAATGATATTTCGCAAGCATTAATTGCTCATCCCAAAGTTCAACCATGATTAAAGTATAAAAAAAGTCTTTTTATTGATTATTATTATTAAAACATCTACTCCAAATTCTTCAAGCTCATAATAGTTTCAGCAATATCCCCATCATTATTTTGTAAATGTTCAATAACAATCTCTCGGTCAATATCCACCTGCCCCATTACCATCTTAATATCATCCTCACTAAATGGTTCAGAATCCTCTTGTAAAATAGCTTCTCCTGTTACCTGATAGCTTTCTTGTCCCTGCATCTTAATTTTAATAATATTTGGGTTATCAATAACCAAATTGCCAGAATCAGTCTCAAAAATAACCCTATTAGCCCGAATTTCTTCCTGACTAATCCCCATCTTCTTCATCATACCTTGCATTTGCTTAGGATTTACACCGCCTAACATCTTAACTGAAAAAATACCTCAAGCCAACAACGAAAACAATAGTAAGAACAACCATCGCAATAACCATCTCCGGCCCAAATTTTAACTTAGAATTATACTCCTCATTATACCTCATCAATCCTCCACCAGTCATGAAGCCTAAATCTGCCATAAATCAATAAAGAAAACAGGGCTTTTTAAGAGTTTTTAT
>CAZXBY010000061.1:0-5009 GCA_964639055.1 Candidatus Woesearchaeota archaeon | reverse complement strand
TCTCGTCTTAGGTCTAAAAAACGATATTTTAATCTAATGTCATCGCCTGCAACTTGTGAGTCATCAATATGTAATGGAGGCGTTTTTGATTCATTGTATATTTCAATATCTTCTGACTTTACTTCTATTTCACCTGTTGGAATATCTTTATTCTCTGTGCCTTCTTTTCTTAGCTTTACTTCGCCCGTAATTTTTACTACATATTCAGGTTTAAGTCCATGTTTTCCAATTATTACTATTTGAGTTTTTCCATATCGGTCTCGGAGGTCAATAAAGTTAACTCTGCCATGTTCACGGATAGTATCAACCCATCCACATAAAGAGACTTTCTTTCCAGTATCTTCTTTTCTTAATTCACCACATGTATGTGTTCTTAGCATAAAATAAATTAGATTTTCAGACTTTTTAAGTTTTGATGTTTTTATAATAATTCTTTTTATTTATTCAAGGCGCTCCAACCGCAGTTCTTTGAGCGTTTTTTAAGAATAAATAAAAAGAATTAAATTTTCTTAAGAATTACATTAATCTTTTGACTCATAATATCTTTTGGGGCATAACCAACAATTCTATCAACTTCCTTTCCTTCCCTTGTAATAATCAAACAAGGAATTCCCTGTATTGAAAACTGTTCGGATAAAATTTGCTCATTATCAACATTTACTTTAGCAAACTTTAACTTATCAGCGTAATCCTTACTAATTTCTTCGAATAAGGATCCCATCATTTGACAAGGACCACACCAAGATGCCCAAAAGTCTAAAATTACAGGTATCTCTGAATTCTTAACTTCATTTTCAAAATTTTCCTTGTTTACTTCTAACATTTTGTTTTCTCCATTTTAACTTATACTTTTTATTAACTCTTCAATTTTTTTACATGAATCTGATAACCCTTTTTTAAATTCTTCATCTTGAGGTAGCATTTTTTTTATATCTTCCTCTTCAATTTGCATGTACGCAACTATTGTTTTTCTAGACTCATTATCGGAATAGACTGCTACTTGTTTTGGAGGCAATAAAATTGCACCTCGAATAGGCTTTTTGAAAATACTTTTATATGCCTTCTTTGGATTACAAAGCATTATTGAATAGAACTTGAAAGACTCATCCACGTCCACATCATGATGGCTAAATTCTTTTCCCATATTAAACGACTTTCTAACTATAAAATTAAAATTAGCAGCGTTCTTCTCTATTTTCTCAACCACTTCACTTGGTTTCATATTTAAAATTTTTTTAATTAATTTTACCATCTTATTTTTAGTTTACGCAATAAGGGCACGAATTCCTGCTCGGAGTCCCCTTAACATTTTTATCATACAATTCCAGATGGCTTTCGCAACAAAAAAATCGCTTAACCTTATCAGTAAATTCTGGAATTTTAACAAAGCTCTCCACTTCTTCACCTCTAGCAATCTTTTCTCCACAATAAAGACATTTTCTTGCAAACAACCTCATCTCTTTTTCTCCATAGCATATTTATCTAAAATATCAGCTTCAGTTAAGACACCTTCTAGGCTGCCTTTTGAATTAACTACTAAGACCTTATACTCATGCCTTCTTTTCATTCTAGATACAACTTCTTTGATTTTGCAACTTTCCTTTACTAGAACGGGCCTAGCTAAATTCAATTCCCGAAGTTTTGTATCTAAGATTTTTCCTTCTGCTAGTAAATTAATGATTTTCTCAGAAGTTATCATTCCGTGTACTTTTTCTTTTTTGTCTAAAACCACAACAGAATGAATATGTTCTTCATCTAGTAGCTTAATGGCATCATGGAGTGTCGACTCATCATGTAATGCAAAAACTCCCCTTTCCATTATATCCCTTGCAGCTACCTCAGGAGCTTTCCCAAAGATTTTATCTGTAAATTTCACATACCATGCAGCAGATTGAACTTGGATAATATAAGCTAGAGCAATAATTAATGCAATATCAGAGCCATTTTCTCCAAAAACAGTCATAGCGATTGCAAGGGCAATTGACAGGTTTCTCATTACTGTCCCATATACTAAAGCAATTCCATCTTCCCGATTAAAGAAGAATTTTCCAACAAAAGTGCTTAATATAAAATTAATCCCATAAAGAATCAATAAAGGAATTAATAATCCAATAAGCATTGAAGGCTGTGAAATAATTGTTTTAGACTTTAAAGCCATTGCAACAAATACAATTCCTAAAACACCTAATGTTGAGATCATGGGAAATTTTTTCTTTATATCTTTATGATATCTGGCAACACCATATTTCCAAATAATGAATTTTTGAGTTCCATAACCCGCAATCATCGGTAAAAATACAATTAAGGCTATTTGCTGAAAAACACCAATTAAAGGTATTTCTACAATAGTACCCATTAACCATTTTGCATAAAGAGGTGTTGCTAAAGAACCTGCAACTAAACCAATTACAGTCATTTTTATTGCAGCATTTATATTTCCCCTTGCAAAACCCGTCCATGAAATCGTCATTCCACTTGTAGGTAAAAGCGCTGCAAGAAGTAAACCTAGTGCAATTAAGGGTTGATTTTGAAAGAATATTTTTCCAATTCCAAAAGCTATGAAAGGAATAATTGCAAAATTAATAAATTGTGTTATGATTTGTAGCTTTGAATCTCCTTTTGAGAAAACTTTTTTTATTTGTAAGTTTACCATCATTGGATAAACCATTAAAAATGTTAAAGGTAAAATTAAGATTTTAAGAGAAGAGGGATTTGTATAATATCCAAAAAGGATTCCCAGAATCATAAACACCGGAATACTATAAGTTAAATTTCTTTGCAAAAATGATATTCTCTTCCACATCTTTTAAATCTCGCATCCTAAATATTTATCTTGATCAATGGTGGTCTTCATAAATTCCTCTTTGATTTTTCTAGCACTATCTTCATCAGGTCAAAAGCTTTCATAATTTCAGGATATTTAATTTTATAATATATAAATTTACCTTCTCTTTCTGTTGTTAAAATATTTTTACTTCTTAAAATTGAAAGTTGCTGAGAAACTAGACTCTGCCTTAGCTTAGTCTTCTTAACTATTTCTGAAACAGTCAATCTTTTGTCTCGTAAATTTAATAGAATTTTTAATCTACTAGGAGTGGAAAAAATCTTACATAATTCGCATTGCTGATTCTCATATCTTTTTACCATAGTTACACATTCACATATTCGAATATATAAACGTTTCGGATAGCTATAGAAAGGGATTACAAAAAAAACATCATATTAAATCTGTCCAGTTTGATTATACTTCTGGATTAATTTTTCTATCATAACTTGAGGGGCATATCCCTTATGGCTACATGTTCTCACAAAATTATCGTATGTACTTTTGTCAAGATTCCAATCAACTCTTTGTTTCTTTGGTCCTGGTGCTGTTGCTGCCATTATTATTAATAGCTTTCTTGGTTTATAAACATTTTCCATAAAAAACTTAAAAAATGGAATAGGCAGAACGTTTTCAACAGATTCTTTATCTGGGATTTAAGGTGTAATTTCTTTGTCCAATATAATTATTTCATCAAAATAAATCTTACAATATTTTTTAGACGCGAAACTCTTATCATTGCCTGGCAAGACGAATTATACTAATAAACAATCTGCATATCCTTTGTATATCAAACGCCTAAAAGTAAATTATTCTTAGACTTTATCTAAAACTTCTTTAACACTATCTGTAACTTTCTTAAATGCTTCATTCTCTTTCTCTGCCCATACAAAATTATCATGTTCAGTTAATTTAATTTCTCCATTCTCGATAACGTCAATTAAAAAGTTATATTGTCGTGCCTTTTTCCCGCTCCCAGACAAATAGTCGAAGGATCCTAGATATTTTAAGAAACTTCTAAGATCTAGATTTGTCTCCTCCTTAACCTCCCTAATCAATGCATCCCTAAGAGTTTCTTCTGCCTCCATGTTTCCACTTGGAAGTTCGTTGATTCCACCCATGAAATCATTTTTGGGCCTTTCAAGTAAAAGAACCTTTTCTCCATTTTTTATAACTGCACCTACCACTACCTTATCAATTCCTTCATTCTTTGCTAATGTTAAAAGCTCATTAAGAAAATCATTTTGTTTTTCTTTGCTTAACTCTTCCATTTTCATACCTCCTTTTAAATATTCAATTAATTCCATATAATTCTCTGATACCTTTTTTATAGCATCTATGTATTGTTGAATTATAAATAAGTCTTCTTCATTACTCCAGACTGGGAGTTTTAATATACTTTGGTAGAATCTTTCGGCATTGGGGAAATCCCCTTTCACATACTGAACCTTATTTTCATAACTTGGATATAATTCTTTTGGATTTTTAAAAAGAGATTAATTATTACTTTTATTATTGTGACAGGTCTTGCAATAATTATTACGGGGTATTTGTTTAATTTTCTTATTTAAAAAGTTCAGCCCGACACTAATATATTTATTGTGACAAAATCTTCATTGAACAATATCCACCATGAAACCCCCTAACGCTCTTGCCGAGAACTGATTGTTTATGTTAGGGCGTATGATTCAATTATCAAGTTCTTTTTATTTATTTTGCAACGAAATCGTTTTCACAATTTTTCAAAAAAACATTAAACAAATATCCTTTTTTATCTTGAATCAACATAATCAGAATAATTCCCCTTGTAGCTTTTTATCTTTTTATCTTTAATTTCAAAAATTCTCGTAGCCACACTATCCATAAAATGCCGATCATGAGAAACAATCACAACGGTGCCAGGGAATTCATGTATCGCCTTTTCCAAAGAATCTTTAAGATGAATATCTAAGTTATTTGTTGGCTCATCTAAAAATAAGACTTCGTTGTCTTCCATCGTTATTCGAAGTAGGTTAAGTCTTCCCTTCTCCCCACCAGATAGCTTTCCAATTTTCTGAGAAAGAAACTTTTTATCAAAGCTAAATTTAGAAAGAGCAGAAATCAAAATCTCCTTTTTCTTTCTAATCTCATTTTCTAAAAGTTCCATTACTGTTTTATTATTGTCAACACCTTCTAGTTCCTGGTC
>CAZXBY010000060.1:0-5020 GCA_964639055.1 Candidatus Woesearchaeota archaeon | reverse complement strand
TTACTTGAAATGTTTTATTTTGTGTCACGTTTATGTTTCCAGTTGGTGTTAATAATTCTAGTTCTATTTGAGGAATTATGCTTGCAAAAGTTACCTGACTTGAATTTATGTTTCCTGATGTATCATTACAATAGAGAATCCATATGTTAGTTCCTCCTGTGCTTGTTAATTCTGTAAAATTTGTTCCGGCTTCAACTGCGGAAGAATTTGTTGCACCGTCATCCATTGAGTACCAACAAAATCCTGTATTAGTATCTGAGTAAGTATATTTTAGTTCTGTTATACTTGTGTCATAAGTTGTACTTATTGGATAAATTAAATTAATTGAGGGGTTTGTTGTATCTTGTGTTGTTATGTTGAATATTGAAGTAATATTACTTATTGTTTGATTTGCTGTTTGATTTGCATAGATAAAAAATTTATGAGTTGTATTAATATCACCTGTTGCATTTACCCACCATGTTATTATTTGTGATTCGTATTGGTTAAGGGTTAAGTTGTAGGGATTTGTAATGTTTGTATAGAATGGAGTTGTTGATGAGTTCATTGAAACAGTTCCTCCTTTTGAACTTGATTCTCCTGCTGCAGCATAATAAGCCCATTCTTGTATTGCATCAATTAATGCCGCATTGTAGTCTGGGTCATCTTGCCAGTCAGAGTTTGCAATGACAATATTTCCGTCTCCGTATGGATTCTTTTTTGTTAGGGTTAATGGTATTACTCCATAACTAGCATGATTTATCCATGCAATCTCTTCTGAGTCTGGGTCGTTATCTTGTATATTTCTTATATAATCTATTGGCCCTTTGTTATATGGTAAATTTTCCCAATCAATAGCATCGTATAGGTAATGTTCTGGGTTTTCAGTTTTATTTAAGCTAGGTGAGCCACTTGTTCCTTCATTAGAGGTTCCTGTTATCCATCCTTGTGAGTATGGATAATCATTGCTTTCCCATTCGCCAACATAACCTCCATAGCCATTTTCAACATAGTTCTTTATATCTGTTCCAGGATTACATCTCATACAAACAACGGCGTCATAAGATTCATTTAAGGCTGATTGTACTATTGCCGTTGCTTCTAAGTTTTCTCTTTGATTAAGAAGAGTAGTTACTGCTGCTGCTGAACTTCCAATTACAGCTATTTTATAAGTTGCTGCAGGGTCGAGTGTTACATTAATTTCGCCACAACTTCCTCCTGAACAACTTACGTTAACACTTATATTGAAAAAATTATTTTGTGAAACGTTTAAATTTCCTGTTGGATAAATCCAGTCTAAGTTTATTGTGGGGGCAGTTATGTCCGACTCTATTGTTATTGTTCTTAGTTCGGTTGAATTTAAACTTTCAGAAGAATTGGTTGCGAAGATTTGATAGGTATAATCTCCAAAATCAAGTTTTTCTGTAGCATTTTTGCTTTGATTAACATAAAAGTACCATTGTGTTTCATTAAATTTATTTAGGTTTGAGACATATTGTTGGTAAATTTCGTTTGCTGAAAGGGTTCTATTCCATATTTTTACTTCATCTATTGATCCATTGAAAGATTTCCCCCCCCCATCTTCCAATCCAGACTCCTTCATCACCTTCTGTGATTGGTTCGTCATAACCATCAGCAGTACCACATTGGACTCCATCATAATATATTTTAATTCTTTTAGAACTTAAAGTTCTATCATAGGTTCCAGTAAGTAAGTGCCATTGATTATCTGCAACTGCACCTTCTGCATAATCACATCCAGCAGACTTAACACCTGAACTAGAATTAATGTAAAATGAAAGACTATCGAAAGTACTACCTCCAGTAAAATATAATAACCATTTATATCTTGAATTATCATGCAGAACAATTCCTATAGCAGTTTGATTAGAAAAATTAGTTTTAATCCATGCAGAAGTAGTTATCTGATTTCCTGTATCAAATATTTCTGAATCAGGAACAATGATATAATCATCAACCCCATCAAAATTAAAAGCTCCACCATATTTTCCTCCAAAAAGATCTATATTAGCATTTCCTTGAATAGTCCCATTATTTCCCGACATACTTACATCAACAACATGGGTTGAATTTTCGTTCAATACAGATATGTTATCTAAATTCATCATTAAAATTAAAGAATTATTATAAATTGTGTAATTGGTTCCATTCCAATTGTAAATTAGTTCATTTAGGTTAGCTTCATTGATTGAAGCGTTTATTTCTATTGAAGTGTTTGTTGTGGAAATTGTATTTTCAGGAGTTGGAGAAGTGAAATTGAGTAATGGTGTTGCAGAAACTATAAAATGAAATAAGATAGATATTATTCCGATTACAATTAATGATTTTTTATTTTGAATCATTTTTCCCTCTTTGTTATATAGGGGAACTTAAAACTTTTTAAAGGTAATTAAAAAATATCAAAATAATTAGATTATTGTTTCTTTTTTATCAAAAGAATAGTTCTTCTCAGAAAAAGTTAACCTTACTCATAAACTGTTGTTTCTTTGATTATCTTTTTAACAGCTTTTTTTGAACCTTTTTTTGCTTTTGTATTTGTTACTTTTACTCCACCCTTAAGAGCATCTTGTAATTTATCAAGTTCGCTCCATTTTCCTTCATATGCTAATTTTGCTTGTTTTGGCCAAGTTGCTGGGTCGTGCATTTGAAATCGTGGACCTTCTTTATCCAAAAATTTCTTAATATCACTTGATTTTTTGTTTGATAATTGTCTGAATGTATTAATATTATTTTTATTTAACAATTTTTCAATTACTGGACCAATTCCTTCAATTAAACTTAATTTGTCTTTCTTAGAATTATTTTTAATAACTACTCTAGCTTTTTTCTTTGTAGACGTCTTACTTTTTCCTTTTTTCAATTCTTTGATTTCTTCTGCTAAAACTTTGTAACTTTCAGCCATTTGGTTGATCGCTTCTTGCATATTGGTATACGAATCATTTAGCATTAAAACATCCTTCTTTACGTAAGCAAAGCTTGCCGAGACATTCTTTTCTACTTGGTTTGCTGTTGTATTCATGGTTTTTTAAAATAAATGGCATTTATAAGTTTTTCTGTTTTGTTGTTATTCTCCAATTAAGACATTATTAAGGAACAAAGACTAAAAAGACTTTTTTCTTGTGTATACTATTGGAGAGATGAAAAATATATGAAAATTTTTGTTGTGAGGCATGGGCAGTCAAAGGCGAATGTAGGTATCGATACTGGCGAAGATATTGTTGACAGTGAACTGAGTGAAGAAGGTATACGTCAAGCGGAACGTCTAGCTGCGAGACTTAAAGACAAAGAATTTGAGGCAATTTATTCAAGTGATTTTAGGCGAGCAAAGAAGACTGCTGATATTATTAATAAAAATCATGGACATGAAGTGATTCGTGATGTGAGATTGAGAGAGTATAATTTTGGAGAGTATTTAGATTATGGAAAGTTTATTGAGTTTTTAGATAAAGAAATAAAGGAGAAAAACATCCCTAGAGAATTTATATCACCTCCAAAAGGAGAAAGTGGACTTATGCATAGAGAGAGAATTAGAAAATTTTTAGAAGAAATTCAAAAGAAGCATAAAGGTGACATATTGATTGTGGCGCATGGAGGAACTAATCAACTCATTCATTCTGTTCTTAGAAATTTGACTTTTGAAGAAGCGCACATAACTCCACAGGCTAATACTTGTGTTAATGAGTTTGAACTTATTGATGAAAGATGGCAGTGTAATATTAATAATTGCTCTCTCCATTTGCCAATTCCTAAAGGGTTAATTGATGCGTTTGAGGCTTCAAGAGAAGAACCCTTTTTGATGCCTGAAGAAATTAATGGATATGATGGGAGGTGTTTTGGTAAGCATCGTAGACTTAAGAGAAAGATTGATGAGTTGGGTATTAAAACAAGATTTAGAGTTGCAAGATTTTCTTGGAGTCGTCAAAATATACCTAAAGAGATTATTGATTTAGCACTAAGGGATGAAAATCATCATTTATTTTTACAGGTGAAAGTTTATAGTAAATGGCTTAATGTTGACTCAACTTATGATTCGAGAATGCCCAAATTTAATGAGTGGGATGCTAGAAGTAATACTGAAATTGCTGTTGATTATGACGAAAATTTAAGTGATGAAGAGAGTCTTGACATTGAAGAGGAAGAAAAGGAACTTTTTGTAAAGGAGTTTGACTTATGGCAGGATTTTTATAGAGAATTAAATAAATATTTAAGGGAGATAAAAAAATGAAAAAAGACAGACCGGACAAGTATTTATTTGATGAGCGTTATTGTAAAGCGAAGGAATTTCATTTTTGTTATGATGATAGTATACTTGACGACATTTTTAAAAATAAGAAAAGTGGGAGCATTTTGGATTTGGGTTGTGGAGTTAGCGGGTTAGGATTTGCGTTGTCAGAGAGAGGGTTTAATTATACGGGGGTTGATATTTCTAGAACTGCGATTGAAAAGCTAAGGGAAGAAGCAAAAAAACGAGATATAAAAGCAAATTTTGTTGAAGCTGATTTAGAAGATTATGAAATTAATGACGAGTATGATATAATTATTTGTAATAGAGTTTTGCAATTTTTAGGAAAGGATGGACAGGATAAGGTTAAAGAGATTCAGAGAAAAACGAAAAAAAAGGGAATTAATATTGTCGATGTACTTATTAATCGTAATATTAGTGATTGTGATTTGAAAACATTGTATCAAAATTGGAATATTCTAAATGAAAGACATTACGATATGAAAACAATAAAACAGCAAAAAGTAAAAGTATTTTATATGGTGGTTAAAAAATGAGATTTGAGATTAATTTTTTAGGTAATATTCATGATTGTGAATGGTTTGATGAAACAAACTTTGAAGAGTTAGAAGGCGAAATTAATGGTGGGCTTGGATTTATATTTGATGAGGAAGGGAAAGTTTGCCTTGTTAAATGTGAAGAACAACAAGGATGGACTTTCCCTGGAGGTGGTATTGAGAAAGAGGATAATACCCATGAGGACACTTTTATTCGTGAAACTTTAGAGGAAGCCGATAT
>CAZXBY010000059.1:0-5223 GCA_964639055.1 Candidatus Woesearchaeota archaeon | reverse complement strand
CCATCTTCTTTGTGGACTATTTCTCCGTAAAATGGTTCTTTTTTGGGGAATAGAGGCGAAGCGTAAATTCTATTATTAAATTCGTCTCCTAATGCTGCAGCTGTTTCGTGATTTGTATAACCTTCGTGCGATGCATGAAGAATATAGTTTACTCCAGAATCTTTAGCATTTTGAGCCAAGTCTCTTAATTCAGAATCTCCATCAAAATGATTCCCATCATCCACCAAAGATAATTCTAATTCAGAAAGTGCATTCGCATTATCAATTACTCGTTGAACTCCCCTTCTAGGAACATTGCACTTAAAAAATGCGTATGCTTCACCTGCTTCGTTTGTCATACAATACTAAAGGATAACTACTATATAAACCCTACTATTTGTTACTACTCCCTAGAGACGCTCTAACCGTCGTTCGTCGAGCGTATTTTTTTAACCATGTAGACAAAAGTGTAGAAACATTTAAATATGTAGACACTGTTATATTATTATGTATATTGAAAAAAGAAACTATTATGGCAAAACGAGATACTGGCTAGCACATTCCTTTAGGGAAGGTGGGAAAATCCATAAAATAAGAAAATTACTTGGAACAGATTTATCTAAGGAAGTTCTAGAAGGTAGGAAACAGAAAGCAGAAAAGCTAATTCTTGAAGAGATAGAAAAATACAAGATCATCAAAAATCCGTTACATGATAAAATTTTGAAAGAAGAAATTAATTTTATAAAAAGACTGCAAGCTGAAGCAAATTTGAAAATCGTTCATTTATCTGAATCTGATTGGAAGAAATTTTCTGAAGTATTTAGTTATAATACTAATGCAATTGAAGGAAGTGAACTTACTTTGAAAGAAACAGAAAAAGTTATAGAGAAAGGCGAGTGGCCAATAGAAAAGCCAAAAGAAGATATCGCTGAGGTTTTGGGAGTCGATGAAGCAATTAAATTCATTAGAAAAACAAAAGAGCATATTTCTATAAATTTAATTAAAGAAATCCATAAAATAGTTTTTAAGAATTCTAAAAAATTTGCGGGAGAATTTAGGAGGAAAGGTGAAGAGGTTGTCGTCAGAACTGGAACTGGAGTAATTGTTCATGAGGGTGCTCCTTCAACTAGAGTTGTTACTCTTCTTGGTGAATTAGTCGATTGGTATAATAAATACAAAAATGAATATCCCGGGATACTTTTAGCCGCAGTTATTCATAATCAATTTGAGAATATTCATCCTTTTGCTGATGGTAATGGGAGAATTGGAAGAATTCTGTTGAATAATATTTTGTTGAAGAGTGGATTGCCTCCATTAAATATTGATTTAAAAAATCAGCGAGAATATTATGAAACCCTACAGGCTTATGAGAAAGAAGGGAATATAAGGCCGACAATAGAACTTATTCTAGCTGAATATAAAAATTTGAAGAAAATCATCAAGTAATTCTAATGTAGACAACTTTGTAGACATATCTTTTAATGTAGACAATGTCCACCCATGAAAATCACAAAAGTCCGATACGCCCCAACCGAGCCGATTGAACTTTAATGGATTCACTGGGCACTCGATTTTTTAGGTACCTGCTTCTCCTCATTTAGTTTAGATTTCAATGCCTGTATGCTAATTTTTCGATTACAAAATGGGCACGGGTATTTCTTTTCATTTTCTTCTTTTTTCTTTGCCTCTAAGATTGTAAGAAGTTTTTCCATATCTGCTATAATTTTTCCTCCGATATCTTCTTTAATCTCAAAAGCTTTGATTTTCTCACCACAATTAGGACAGAATTTAGAATCCTTCTCGATAATATTTTTACATTTAGCACATTCCATCACAGACACGTGAGGGATGTTTTTTATAAATCTTGTCGGTCTACTGAAGGGTGACAGATGAAAGACGTTTATTAGGGAAAGGATTTTATAGGTCTGATTAATTAGTAAACCATGGGGAAAAACGATTTTTTAATGCACGAGTTTTTTATTTTATCTATCGGAGGAGCTTTTCAAAGAGGAAATGTTTACAAAAAAGAAAATGCTTTAGAAGACGATAGAACAAAATTTAGGAAAGAACTAGAGAAGGAATTGATTAAAATATGTGAGGAATATGTTGAAGAAGAGATAACAGGAGAGAAACATATAGAAAATATTAATAAATTAATAAATTTCAGTAAAAACAGAAACTTTCTTAATGGAGAACAGCTAAAATTTGGAATAGTTCAAAAATTATTAAATTTATATTTAAAATATCTTTGGTGTTCTGGGAAGATTAAAATGCCTCCACACTGTCCATTTGATAGAATAATTTTAGAGAAATTGGGAAGAAAGGAAAATTGGACACAAATGGACAATTTTGAACTTTACAAAAAATGGGTTGAATCAGCAAGAAATTTAGCAGAAAAAAATAATCTAAAAATAGCGGAATGGGAGTTGGATGAAAAGCAATTATCAATGACAAGATAATTATCTCCTTGCTTGAAACTGTTTCTATTTAAATCACAAGGATAAGAAAGCTCCACCATCCCATGCTCGTCTAAAATGTTTTTTATCTCTGGACATCTTTCAAAAAGCAAGCCTTCTTTCTCTTCTACAGCAATATCCCACAAATAGTACTTACAAATAGTATTTTTATCTATCATTATATTTTCAGATACTATCTTCCACAATTTAAATGTATCAATATCGCTATTCTTTTCTAATTCATCCCATAATTTTTCTATTTCTGGCGAAAGAAAGTTATAGGAGTTTAAGTTGCGCATGGGTACATTGTTATCATTACAATAATCGATAATTAATTTTATCTTATCATTAATTTTATCATCCATGTTACTTCTTTACAAAAAACGGATTTTAATTAACTTGTCCCAACCCTGTGTCACCAATAAGTAGACCGACAAGACTTATAAAAAACGTCCATCGCACCACACCAATGAAAACAGCAAAATTAACAAAGAAAGAAGATGGATTTTGGGAGGATGTTTACAATCAATTAGTAAGATGGGGAATTCATGAAGACTTTACTTATGACATCTGTTTTATTATCACAAGAGCGAAGTTCAAAAGATTAAAGGGAGTAACCAAATTTGTATGAAAAGAAGTGCAATAGACCATGAAGAGAGATATTTGAGCTGGAAAGAGAATAATAAGAGTAGAATTAATGACATTAGCAAACTGAATTCAGATATAATTTTAAAATACATTAATGACATGGAATATGGATTAAACATAGGAAAAAGTAGTCGGAAGGGAGGAAGAAGTTATAATCGACTTTACAACCTTCAACAAAGAATGGTGTTTGTTACAAAGAAATTTGAATCAGTATACGGGATTCAGGATTTAACAAAAACAGAAGAGAGACATCTTCATGAATTTTTCACTGGGATGAGAACTGGTGTAATTAAAAGAGTTGATGGAAGGACATATAAGGATCCTGCTAACTTTGTCAAGATATTTAAGGCATTCTGGCATTGGTGGCAAAAAGTAAATCGTAAAAAAGGAGTTGAAATTTATGATATAACTCAGGACTTAGATACAACTGTAGATAAGCCAAAATGGGTCTATTTGACCGAGAAACAAATTAAGCACCTTAACAATAATGCTCAGTATTTTTATAAAATATTAATTATGTTTCTTTTTGATACGGGAATACGTGCTCCGAGTGAGTTGATTAATATAAAAGTTTCAGATTTTCAAAATAATTTTAAAGAACTAGCAATAAGAGACGAAATAAGCAAGACCTTTGGTAGAAGGATAAAATTAATGCTTTCTGCAGATACAATAAGAGATTACGTTAAAAACGAATCTTTAGAAAAAGATGACTATCTTTTTAATAAAAGACCCGATACAATGAATCAATATCTTCAAAGACTTGCAAAAAAAGTTCTTGGTGAAGAAATAAGCCCTGCAGGTCAAAAGTATTCAGAGCTCACGATGTATGATTTTAGACATTGTTCATGTTGTTATTGGTTACCTAGATATAAGTCTGAATCTGCATTAAAATATCGATTTGGTTGGAAGAAGTCTGACAAAATTCATTATTATTCTGAATTATTAGGTATGAAGGACACAATTACTGAGGAAGATATGTTAATGGATATTACAAAGACAGAGATAGAAAGACAGCTTGCCAAATCGGATAATAAAAATGAGATTTTACAAGAAAGAATAGATATGCTCGAAAAGCAGATGAGGGTTGTTGCCGAGTTGATCAAGAGGGGAAAGGTGATTGTGCAGGAAAATGTAATATAATAAGTTATCACAACAATTTTTATAATCCTCAATTTGCTAATCTTCTAATGGCAAATAATGATATAGATCCCATTGCAGGAATAATCTTTTTGATGGCTATGGCTTTCGTCTTTTCATCACTTATACTTTATTTAATAGCGATTACATTACAGCCAATCTTCATCGCTTTAACTTTTGTTTCAGGAATCGCCATTATTGCATTTGGTTTTCTTTGGTTTCAGGAGCAAGAAGATTCAATGGCAATAGGATTTGCAGTTAGTCTTCTTATATTATTTATTTCTGTTAGTGGCTGGGTAATAACTGGAGATATAATTAAGCAAGTTACAAATTCTCCTGAAGGACAAGAGCAAATTGAATTATTTAATACTGTTACTGGAGTTCCCGAAACTGTTTATGCTACTCTTGATACAGCTCTTAGGCAACAAATTGACGAAGTCTGCAAGACGACAGATCAAAATACTTGCAGTTTAATGAAGAGTACCGTAAAAAACGCAGAGGAACTTAAGGAAATGACAGACATGATTAATCAAGGGAAAAAATATGCGGACATTGCAAAGAGAGCAAAAAGCTACTCTTTGAATTAACTATTATTACTGAAAACTAATATTTCCATTGCCACTTTGAACATTTAGCTTATTTATAGATCTGATAATTTTTTTTGTGTCTTTTCTTAACCCCGTGTAAGCAAGGTATATTCCAACCCAAGTTCCTAAGACTCCAAGGAGAGCCAAAATTAACATTAATATTTCAAGATTCATATTTTTTCATATGAAAAAAACTTTTTAAATATACTTATAACTCCCAAAAAAAAGAAAGAAAAAGAAAAAAAGAAATTAAACACCTCTCTTCTACCTTCCCTCTTTAGAGCCATCGTCAAAGCCGTCTTCATAAACTCTATTTAAAACAGTATCAATCTCTTCATCTGTCTTAGAGCTTTTTATTACTTCTCTGCGTCCACTGATGTATATGTCTCCCATTTTTGTCCTCCTGTAATTTAGTT
>CAZXBY010000058.1:0-5297 GCA_964639055.1 Candidatus Woesearchaeota archaeon | reverse complement strand
CTCATCGCATTCATCTATTATTTCTAAGTCTGTTTTCGGTTTTCTGCCCAAAGTGCTTTCTATTTGGTATTTCATTGAATTAAATATTAAAACATCAGACTTGGTATAACTTTCGTGCTGGTCATAATATTCACAACCCTTTTTTCTTTGGAATATTGCGTATTCCTTTCCACATACTGCGTGATATTTTATTTTGGTGTGTTCGCCTAATTGTTTTGTGTTTACTTCTGCTGACATTATAGGAGCCCAATAAGGGCATGCTCCTGCTACATTTATTCTTTTTATGTCATTTATTGAGGAGAAGTCTGAAGCATCTATCTCTGGGTTTTTTTGAACATAATCTAAGAGTTGTTCTGTGTTTTTCTCTCGGATTTCTATTGTACAGGGGAGAATAGGATCATTTGCTCTTTCCCCTCCTAGAAATGGACATCTGAAGTTATTTCTACCTTTTATTACTGATATTTTAAGAGGTTTGTTATCACTTTTTAAAATGTATTTTTTGTTTGTATAATCTTTTTCGTATTGTTCTTGAAGGCTTTTAATTGGAACAACTATCGATGTTCTTTTGAAATGTTTGGCGAGGTTTAGGGCAACCGCACTTTTACCACTCCCACATACTCCGTGGACAAAGATTATCTTGTATCCTTCATCAATAGCATCTTTTATTTCATTGACTATGTCGGCTTGTGTTTTTCCGTTTGAAAATTTTAACGGTTCTAATTTATCTCCTGATAAGTCAAATATTCCTTTCGCATTGTCATTTCGTTTGTATAAACTCCAAGTCATAAAATAGTCACCAAATTATACTCTTGAAAAAACAAATTTGGTTTTTAAGAATTTGGGTGGTTATTAAGTAAAATTTGAAATAAAAGGGTTTTTAAAGTATTATTATTTGGCATTGTCTATGCTAGCAACATCAGGTTATCAACCAGGACCAGAGAATAATGGCGAAGATTTTTTCTATGATAGTGAGCCTGCGGCTCTTATTAATGTTGATTCTAGGACTGGACCACTTAATGAAGCAGAAAGAGAGAGATATAACGCTGAATATGGGACTTCAGGCAGGAATATTGAGTCTGGCGTTCCGGTTAACAATATTGATTTGCGTTTATCAAAAGCAAGAATCAGAAAAGCCCTTGGATTACCGGGAAAAAAGCCGGCGGAGTAATTTTCTGGATAAATTCTTCAAAATAATTAAATTTTATATTTTTCAACATAATCTTTATCTTTTTGAGTTCCACCTTTTGTGTATGCTTTAAATAATTTTTTTACAAATGGTTCATCTTTTGTATCCTCATAAAGTATGGTTGGGCCTGGGGTTTTTGGTATTTGTATATTATATTTCATTTTTTTATTGTATAATTCCAAAAGTTTGTTTTCATTATCAGTTCTTCCCAATATTATTTTTTTATTTTTTCTGAAATGTCGGCCTATGTTAATTAATTTTACTTCTTCTATTTTTATATCTGTTTTATGGGAAAAAAGGTCGCTAAGTTTCGCCGCGCAATCTTTTTCACATAATAAACAACCTCCGCCTGAATTTGGATATTCGAAGTTATATTTTTTGGCTAGGTTAATTTGTTCTGTTCGTCTTCGGCCCTGTATCCCTAAAAGCTTTGTTCTGTCAATTTTACCCTCTTTTTCGGCATCTGTTTCTGGTAATAATTTTGCAGAAAGTGGCCTTAGCAATTTCCCTTGTAATCCTGATTTCTCTTCTGACAATTTTAATGCTGGTATTAATTGAGACATTGGTCTTTGGCCGACAACTTCACCTGTTGCTACTATTTCTGCATTGATTTTTTCTGCTAATTTTTTGGCTTCTTTTAACATGAAAATCTTACAATCTTTACATGGATTGATTGCTGTTCCGGTCCCATAAATTGGATTTTTTATTATCTTTAGATAATCTTGGAAGAGTTTACCTTTTGTTAAATCAATCATATGCAGTTTTATGTTATTTTCTTGGTTAAACTTTATAATTTGGTCTATTTTATTCCCACATCCTCCACCAAAGGGAAGTTTGAAATAAACTGTTTCTATGTCTAAATCTTGTTCTTGCAAAAGTTTTACAGTGGCTAAGCTATCCAATCCGCCTGAAAATAATACTAATATTTTGAGTTTTGCCATAAGAATTAAGAGAGTTTTTGATATAAAAGGGTTTGTGAGGATTTGACATTGTCCAGAATAATATATTTTAAGGATAGTAGTTGCATTTTAATTTTATCTCCGAATCCATCCCTTCCTATTTTATTAAAGATAAAAGTAGATTTTATTTAATGTAGATAATTAAAGGATGTCAGATTATTTATTGATTAGGATTATTTACTCTTCCTAAAAATAAAATATTTCCTGTTTCTTTTTCTTGTATTATGAATATAAATGGGTGGTCTGCTTTGAAAGTTTTTGTTTCAAATGGACCAGCAGAGGACTCAAACATTACTACAGCTGTTGCTGCTGCGGCTTCTGTTCCTTCTTCATCAACTTTAACATATGCTTGATGAATTACTTGACTTATTAGTAGATTATTTGTTCCGTCTATCCCTGAAAAGTCTGCTTCCGGAGAAAACGCTGTCGACATTCCCATTGCTTCAAGAGTCTCTTTCATAAAATATTTTGTGTCAAATTCAAATTTTGGAAGAGATACTGAACTTAATTCTGTTTTTTGCATTTGTGTTTTGTATTCTTCAAGTTTTTCTAGTGATAATTCAATATCTTCTAAGGTGTAGTCGGAAAGAATTCTCTCACCTGTTTCGAAGTTATAACTTTCTCCTTGTTTTGGTAATAATATTAACATTGAGACTTTATCTCCTTTGTATGGTAATTCTAATATTTGTGCTTCTTCTGTCTCCGCATAATTAAATTGAGCTTTTTCATTTTTCATATACATCATTTGAGTTTTTACTACATCTGTTGGTGTTATTTTAAAATCTCTGTCTCTTGTATCTGATTTGTCAAATTCCCATTCCCATGTTCCTTTAAAATAAATTGCATTGGTTAAAACTAATTTTGTCATTGGACTTAAGACTCCTTCTGGTATTAAATCTTGAATTTTGTCATTTGTTTGTTTTTCAATAAATGAGTTGATTGTTTGTCTTGACTTTTCAGTTTCTTTCTTAAAATCTAAATTTGCTACTTTTCCTCCATAATAGTTCTCTACTCTGGTTGTATAATCATCAAGAAATGGATAATCATGTTGAGCCCACAAGGCATTTCCGGTTTTTAGTTCATATTTATCGTTATTATTATTTATATTATTATAAATTGCTGCTGAATTTTGTCTTAGGACATTGTTTTCTGGGTAATTGAAAACATCTTTTATTTCCTCTGCCGTTTGTCCTTTTGCGCCTTCATAAGTCATTGCTAGTGCTGTTGATATACTATATGGAGAATAGAAAACATTCCCTTCTTTTTCTAATTCTGAATAAAGATTAAAAGCAAATTGATTGTTTGCGTCTACAACTTCTTGTATTCCTTCTTGTGTTGAATCTTTATCGTCTGCTTTTGGTGGTTCTTGTGGATTATATGGAAATAGAAATAATGTTGCTAAAGATGTTACTAGAACTATTAAAAATAATGATATTACTATTGTAATTATTTTTTTCATTAGTTCTTTTTAGTTTTTCTTCTATATAAATGTTTTTTAGCCTCCAATCCTGTTTGGAACTCTCTACAAAAAAAACTAAACTAAAGGCTTATCACTTTCTATTGAAAAAACGTATGGTTCTTGTTCAAGTTCGTAAATTCTTCTTTTCTTTAGTGTTATTAGAACATAACTTTCTTGCTGGGAGGAAAATGTGTTTACTCCTTCTTCTTGTGCTATATGTATTAATTTTTTGAGACCATCACTCCCTTCTAAATCAACTTCCCTTTGCCTAACTCTTTGGCCTCTTTTAAAACTAACTTCTAGAACTGGCCCATTAAGTGCTGTTATTTTAACTGGGAATGTATCATCATCACTTATTGTTGACAATTCATAATTTAATCTTCCTATTATTTTGCTTTCTTTTTTATTTTGTCTGTATTCCATGTTGTTAAAAGTTAATTAAGGATTTTTAAATTTTATGGAGCTTGATTTTTTGCAAAATATTTAAAAAGATGCTTTGTTCTAAATAATAATGAAGGTGGGTACTTTCCTCCTCTTTATGATGGGGGTGTTGATTTTTGTAGTCGCTTGCGCTGGTCTTTTGTACTATATGAACAGCACAAATGATAACAAGAGTGTTCAGGATGAAGAAAAGAGTGAGATTGCTAACGTTAAGGTTGCCATTGAAGACGAAAGTTTAACATGTGTTGAAATTGGTTGTCCTGAGGGAAGTTTTTATGTAGGAAGTATTAATTCAGATAAATATTATAGTTGTAGTTGTCATTATGCCAAAAGAATAAATCCTGAAAACCTTAAGTGCTTTGTTTCTGACTCTGAAGCTATTGAAATGGGGTATATAAAAATAGACTGTTAAGATGGATGGAATATTAATTGCTGCTATTCTTGGTGGAATTGGAGGACTTACTCGTGGAGTTGTTGGACTTTTGAAAGCATTGAGCTTAAAGAGAAGAATTTTATGGAATTATTATATGATTACTGTTTTGATTGCTATTATTATTGGTGTTTTTGTTGGTGTAATTTTTGATTTTGATCCTAGACTTTCTTTACTCGCAGGTTATGCGGGAACTGATATATTAGAAGGAATATATAAGAGTTTTAAAGTTAGTAAAGTTTATGTTAGGAAGGGGAGATAAATGGCTTCATTGACTATTTCTATTGATGATGAAGCGAAGAAGATACTAACTTATAGGGCTAAAAAGAATTTTTTAACTTTACGTGAACAAATTGAGAACATTATTAGGAAAAGTGCTATTAGAACAAAAGGATTGAAAAAAGTTGGAGATGTTAAGGTTGATGACAGACTTGTTAGTATTTTTTCTAAGAGTAATAGAGGAAGGAAAAAAAAGAAATGAAGTTTTTGTCAAAAAGAAATCTATTATATATTATTATTAGCATTTTTCTTCTTTGTATTATTTTTCTTGGATTTATTGTTATTAAATACAATTTCTCTTCTGTATACCCTAATTTTTTTAATGATTCTGCTTTGAGAGTTATTGATGGAGATACTTTTGTCATGAATAATGGAGAAAGAGTTAGATTACTTTGCATTGATACACCCGAGATTGATGAAAAGGGTGGTTTAGAGGCAAAAGAATTTTTGGAAAGTCTTATCATCGGACCAGAAGTTAGATTGGAAAGTGGAATTAATGATAGAGATAAGTATGGTCGATTGCTTCGATTTGTTTATGTTAAT
>CAZXBY010000057.1:0-5379 GCA_964639055.1 Candidatus Woesearchaeota archaeon | reverse complement strand
ACGAATGGGAGATAGTTGATATTGATTATGAAAATCCTGAAATGTCAGTAGAGGTAAACGGCAGTATTTCATTACATCTCACTCCAAAAATGATAACGAACTCGTTCTTAAAAAAGTTTCAATCAGAAACCTATGTAATGATCACAGAGAACTCAAGAGAAGATGATAAAAAATCGATTTATTTTTTAAAACCAAATGTATTAATGAATTCTGAAACAACTATATTTGGCAGAAGAATGATAAATCAGACTTTATGGTTTGATATAATGGAAAAAAAACTTACATCTAAACTTGGTTATAAATTAGAGGAGACTCTTGATAGTCGATATAACGCAGAAACTTCCCAGAAAAATAATGAAACTTGGGATGCTGAATTAAGAATTCTAACTTTTAATAATACAAATTTAGAATTGCATTATGATCATTTAAAAGAAGAAGATTCACGTTATAATTCTCAGTTGGAGTTAGATCTAATTGAGATGGATTTACAAAACAGGATCTCTTCTGATCTTACCTTTAGAACTTCTGTTTCCTACTCTTTAGAAAACGGTAATGATAATGCAAATAATATCATAAAAAATACTTACGACATAATAATGGAATGAATTAGAGCAAGAAGGTTCAGGGAGGGGTATAATTCTTCTGGATACGGAGCACATGAAGCAGAAGTGTCCTTCTTAAGAAAAGTAGGAATCTCCGAAAACGAAGTCCAATTAATAAATCAACTAAGATATTTTAGAAACGGAATAATGTATTATGGAAAAAGCTTCGACAAAGACTATGCAGAAAAAGTTTTAAGTTTACTAAAAGAAATCAAAGAAAGATTAGCAAGACCATCCTGAGTTATTCTTATTGTCTCAAAGAGAGATAAATTTATAATAGGTAATAACAAGATATTTATAATTGAGAAGCAGGAATTAAATATAATACCTGAACTTATCGAGGGTGCGTAGTATAGTGGTTTAGTATGGCCGGCTCCAACCCGGCAGAAGTGGGTTCGATTCCTGCCGCGCCCATCGCCCATCGTTGCCTTTTCAACGATGGGTGTCTTTTTTATATTGTTTATCTTACTTTAGACTATTTTTTTAATTACATATATATTTATAAATTTTAAAAAAGAGATAATCCACATGGACAATGAGACTGTTATATTAGTCGGTGAGGATTTAGACGTAAAAGAACTCGCAACCGAACCTTTACAAAAAGAAGGCTATAATGTATTAGACACTAATTCTCTTGATAATGCAATGGGCTATCTAGGTCACGACCCTACTCCATATGCTCTGATCATTGAACCAATTATAAGAGATTGTGTTACTATTACTAGAAATCCTGAAAAGCTTCGTTCTTTAATGTCAGAAGCAAACAAGATAAAAGTTCCAAGAGTTATATATGCCGAACATGTTTTCCCACTGAGTGTACTTTCAATCAACGACTTTGATGTTTTTACCAGAAGAAGTCCAAACATAGAGGATTTAGTCAAAGCTTTAAGTGAAATGTCTACTAGGAGATTACATGTTTCTTTATTAAATCCCAATCAAGAATCAATTAAAGTTCTTAATTTTGACGCAGAAAGAGGAGGGCTAACTAGAGTCGGACCTGGATACAATGTCCCACTACAAGAAGCATTTAGTTTTACAAGAGTTCCAAATGAAAGAGTATTGAAAGCTAATTTCCCAAAAGTTTTAGGTTTTGTTTACCAAGGACCAGCTGCAGAAGTAAACGAATATTGTGCTTTTCTTGAAAAGAATAGACGTCATGCTGATGTACTTTCAACAGCGATAGAGTATCATTTTTAACAAGAATGATTAATTTTCACTCAACGAACACACTAGCCATTCCCGGTTTTGCATTCTTCGCTTTATTCTGCGGATCATACTTCTTTTTATCGCTAACTGAATAGACTTCAACTTTTTTACCTAATTCTTCTCCAATTTTCTTTGAATCAATCTTAGCTAACTCAAATGGCATCACATAAACAAAAACATTTTCTTTTCCTTCAACTTTTGAAATAATGTCATTAACAGAATCAATAATTTTATCATTCAAATCAATCATTTCTTTCTTATTATTCAATTTTGTTAAGTCAATCTTAGGCCATTCTGAAACAGAAATAAAACCATCATTTCCCAACTTGTTCCATAACTCTTCAGTAATATGTGGACAAATAGGATTAAGTAATTTCAAAGCCTTCTCAAGAGTATCTTTAGAAACTTCTTTCTCTTCACTAATAGAATCAAACAATTGTTTCAACTTTATCGTCGCCATTCTATATCTAAAGCTTTCAATATCTTCATTTATTCCCTTAATTATTTTATTCAGTAAAACTTCAATCTTTTCACTAGACTCTCCAATAGTAATATTGTCAAAGGTGTCAAAAATCTTATTAACAAATCTTAAACTTCCCATTATTCCAGTCTCACTCCAATCTCTCTTTTTATCAGGCTCAGCTAATGAAAGTAAAAAATACCTAGCAGTATCAATTCCATATTTTTCACTAACAGTTTCGGGATTTACAACATTTCCCTTGCTCTTACTCATTTTAGTTCCCCCCTCTCCGTGAAGCATCCCTTGATGAAATAATTTTTTAGCAGGTTCTCTAAAATTAATCAAACCAATATCAGCTAAAAATTTAGTATAAAATCTAAAATAAATCAAATGCATACAAGCATGTTCAGCCCCACCGACATATTGGTCAATAGGACACCAAAGATTCGCTTTCTTGCTATCAAAAATTTTCTTATCATTATTAGGATCACAATATCTCAAGAAATACCAACTTGAATTAACAAAAGTATCCATTGTATCCGTTTCTCGTCTTCCATCTCCCCCACACTTTGGGCATTTAGTATTAATCCATTCAAGATTAGTTTCCAATGGATTTCCTTCTCCAAACTTTACATCTTTTGGTAACTTAACGGGCAAATCTTTCTCAGGCACAGGAACAGAACCACATTTATCACAATGAATAACAGGAATAGGAGTTCCCCAATACCTCTGCCTACTAACGCCCCAATCCCTAAGCCTAAAATTAACAACCTTTCTCCCAAGTTTTTTCTTTATTAAAAAATCAGCTATCTTATCAATAGCCTCACGATTATTTAAATCATCAAACTTCCCAGACTCAATCAAACAACCATCCTCCGTGTAGGCACGAGCACCTTCCTCATTAATCGCCTTCATCCAAATATCAAGCTCAGAACAAGTAAAATTCTCACCATTAATACTTTTGACATCAAGCCAAAGCGCCTCATGTTTATCCAGTTCTTCTTGAGCAATATCATCTTGTTCATCATTATCAAGATTAAAAATAATAGCCGTCGTATACGCAACTCTATTTTCATCTTTGTGCGCTGCAAAATATTCCGAACGAACCTTTGTTTCAATAATTTTCTCAACAGTCAAATTCTTATATCCCGTTTCTTCAAGAACCTCTCTTCTTGCCGCATCAATAACGTCCTCCCCATCATCGACACCACAGACAACAAATGTAGTCCATGGGAAATTTTTCCATTTCATACATAAAACTTTTTCTTTGTTTTTAACAATAGCATGAATAGTCTCCCTAGCCTTAATCTTCTTCCCTTTAATCGGAGGATTCTTTTTATCAATCCTACATGGAGCAATTACCTGTTTAATCTCAATGCCATATTTTTTAGCAAAAAGAAAATCTCTTTGGTCATGCGCAGGAACAGCCATAACCATGCCACTCCCATAATCAGCAACAACAAAATTCCCAGCATAAACAGGCACCTTTTCATTATTAGCAGGATTAACGGCATAAGTTCCAGTAAAAACTCCCTCTTTTTCTAAGTCACCCAAATCTTTCTCACTGACAGAACTTAATTTTTTCAAAAAATCTTCAACCTCTTCTCGCCTATCATCTGTCACAATGTCCATCAATTTTTTATGTTGAGCAGAAATAACCATAAAGGTAACTCCAAAAATAGTGTCAGGCCTTGTCGTAAAAACCGGCCATTTTTCACTACCAATTTTAAAATCAATTTCAGTCCCATGACTCTTCCCAATCCAATTCTTCTGCATTGCTTTTGTTTTACTTGGCCAGCCATCTAACCCATCAATAGACTCATATAACTCGTCAGCATAATCTGAAATTTTCAAAAACCATTGTTTCAAGTGTTTAATCTCAACATTCGTATTCTCATGTCTCCAACATTTACCATCTTGAACTTGTTCATTTGCAAGAACAGTATTACATTCAGAACAAAAATTCACAGCAGACTCCTTTTGATAAGCAAGACCTTTCTCTAACATCTTTAAAAATATCCACTGATCCCATCTATAAAATTTAGGATCCGCAGTATTAACAACACGGCTCCAGTCATAAGTTATCCCAAGACTTTTTTGTTGTTTAATATAATTCTTAACTGCTCGATTAGTGTATTCTTGAGGATTGATTCCTACCTTAATTGCCGCATTCTCAGCAGGCAATCCCAATGCATCATATCCCATGGGGTGCAAAACATTAAACCCATTCATTATTTTAAATCTAGCAAGAACATCGCCAATAACATAATTCAAAGCATGTCCCATATGAAGCCCGTCTCCTGATGGGTAAGGAAACATTTCCAAGACATAATATTTAGGTTTAGTAGATTTATCAGTCACAACAAACAATTTCGCCTCTTCCCACTGCTTCTGCCACTTTCTCTCTATTTTTTGAAAATTAATCTCTGCCATATTTTTTGTTATATTATCTAATTTAAAATTGTTTGTATCTTTCTTTTTTCTTTTTTATCCTTTGATTTTAACTTCAGATTTCCATTTTGCTTTATCCATCACAATTCCTGGCTATTCTTATTAGTCTCCACTTACTTTAAGAAGGGAAGAAGAAAGAATAATCCAAATTATTTTAATTAATAAGGGGCAAGGAGAATCCAATAATAAAAACTTAAACATTCTTTAGCTCCTACAAACTAATTCTTCAAGTGCTTCCAAAGCCTCCGTTTCTCTTCCTTTGTTAAATGCACTATATGCATCAAAACTCACAACTGCATTTTCAAAGTCCCTTGTCGAGCAACCATTTCCATTAATGCTCGTAATGTGCCCACTCTTGTTAAGAGTAATTATTCCTTGAGTCTCCATTGAGTATAAGCTTCCATCTATTTCAACACGATACCATCTACTTTGACCGTCTTCTCTCTCAATAGAATAATTTTGGATAACCATTTTAAAATTCATAAAATTATTTGTAAAATTTTTGGTGCACAAGAGTTGTTAATTCCTTGCACATTAAACCACTAAAACCAATAACAGAGTCAAGACTAAAAGCATATTACTCATAAAGTTATTACTTCCAGTTCTCATGAGAAAAATAAGAGAATTCAGATTTATATATTTAACTATACTCTATCCTTA
>CAZXBY010000056.1:0-5386 GCA_964639055.1 Candidatus Woesearchaeota archaeon | reverse complement strand
ACTTTTGTCAACTAAACTACTCCCCACTCTAGTAAAATCATCAAAAACGTCACTCACCCCAAATGTTGGTCTCTCAGCATTAATAAAACCAAGCTGTAACAATAAACTGTTCCCCTTTACAACATGACCCGCATTCATCACCAAATCCGCCGTCACAAGCTCATAATCAATTCCGCCATCACTATTTATCCTAAACTTCCTAGCTATAACCTCATCAAAGTTACCTGTCATAACCTTCCCATCACTAGAGAGGCTATCATCCCTTAGACTAATAAATTTACTTGAATAATCACCAAGTTTTGAACCCAAATCCCCAAAACTATCACTAAAATACCCATTCTCATAACTCAAACGCCCAACAATATCCGTGACAACTCCATTTTTATCAACAACAAACTCACTAAAATTATATTTAACATTATTAAATGTCGTCTCCATATTCCCACGAAAAAGATAAACGCCATTATCATAAACCTTAACAAAACTTGATTTATCATCATCCAAAATCTTCAATTCATAAATAGTCCCTGCTTTGTCATCAATCTTCGCACTAGCACCATCCTTAATAATAAACCCGCCAGCTAAAATCTCCGTCGGATTATTATCATTCTTTTTCCCAACAGTATAAATAATTCCATTCTTATTTTTTCCAAAATTAATCCAAGAATCATATTCTTTCCCCTTAAAATCTTTAAAACCCTTAACCTCCCAAATATCCTGTTTCCCCATATAATCCTTAGGATAAACATCCGTTGCATTCACATAAAACTTCCCACCATTTTTATTAGAATAAACAACCTCTTTATCCCCCTTTTCATTCTTCCCAGCCTCAATCTTATTCAATCCAGCCGGCAAATCAGACAACGGAAAACTAAGACTAACCCCATCATCAAATTTCATTTTTACAAGTTCAGACTCAACAGATTTTTCCTTATATTCTAATTCAAAACTATCCAATTTTTTATAATCAAACTCAAACGTCTGTTCAACCATCACATTATTTTTTTTAATATATTCTTCCATAAATTTCTCGAAAGCCTCTTCATACTTTTTCTCCTTCTCACTCACCTCGTCCATTTTTTTTAAAATAAAATCTCGCTTATCCTTCACCTTCTCCCAAACATCCAACAACTCTTTAGTCTTCTCTTCACTAAGCCCCGCCTTCAATAATTCCTTCCTATTTTCATCAGTAGAAATATCCTCCCAAAGTTTTTTAGTCAAACTCTCATCAACACCCCGAGTCAAAACTTCAGCCTTGTCAGACAAACTAATACTTTCAAAAATCTGTTGAACCGTTCTAGGATCTGGCGGTTGAATCATGCTATCCATCCCCTTCAACTTATAAATAATCTTATCAACATCACTCATCCCACCTTGAGCCAAACAAAAACTCAAGAAAAACACACTAACAATTAATAAAACAAAAATTCTTTTTTCTTTAATCACCATCTCATAAATTCAAACAACAAACATATTCATAAACCTTTTCATAAAGTTAGATTTGTTCAAATATTAGATAATATTCTTTTTATCAATTCTTCCTTTTTAGAATTTGGTTTCGCTCCAAAGTTTACTTTGAGAACATAGTGTTCGCGAAAGCACTTGCAAAGCATAAACCACTCTAATCCTCATTTAATTCCAATTACCTCAAATTCTTTATTATTACTCTCATTTCTAAGTTAACCCTGGACTAAACCACCAGAAGAATCACTCACTATATATTCACCCGAATAAGTACGCTGGCAATTAGTACAATCATTATTCGGACATTTTCCAAATCCTCCATCGCCATTTTTCCCTAATGGCACACACTCTTCCACACTCGGACTAGTCACCTGAGAACCAGTACTAGCCGCCACTTGACTAGATGGAACAGCCCCACTTTCACCACCCTCTTCACCACCTGCCATACCAGCAAGAGCCTGTGTCAAAGCATCCATAACCGCCTTAACTGCTTCTACAAATGTACCTTTCTTCCCACCATCTTCACTACCAGAAGAACCACCTGCACCAGGAGGAATTGGTTCACCCGTATCAGGAGGAGTTGGTTTTGGTTTTGGAGTAACAACTCTACTGCCAACACTCCCCCATCCTCCATCCCTCTTAACTTCAACTTCATTAGGCTTTCTTTCATTACCATTATAACGCATCCCCCCCTGACTTGCAGGAGGAACAGAACCTGCCTTACCACCTTCTGCTGTCGTTTTCCCACCTAATGTATAAGTCCAATCTCCACTTTCTGGTTTTAAAGTGACCACACCACCATTTTTTTTACCACCACTAAAATCAACATTATTTACATCGCCTTTTTTACCTATTACTGCCTTTGGTCCACTAACATCCTTCAAAGCATCCTTGGTTCCAATCGCCCCTTGAGTTACCTCAGCACTATAACCATCTTTTCCTTCCTTCTTAATAGAAAAACCATTACCAGAAGCACTAACAATTTCTTTATCACCTCCCAAAACATTCACCTTACTTTCTTCTGTCAAACCCTTAATTATTGAAGTCGACGTTCCAACCGCAAGCTTCACCTCAGCATCTTTTGCAGGAATCACTACACCATCTTTTATTGTAACCCCGCCTTCAACTGCTAAAGCACTAAACTCTACACCTTTTTTATTCTTAACTCCTAAAACCTCGAGTCCCTTAAGCACCCCAGAATCCGTCGTAATACTCACATCTCCTATTGAGACCTTAACATTCCCATCTTTATCCACACTAATCTTTGAATCTTTTTGGATATCTTTTAAAGAAATAGATGCTTTGTCTTTACCATCAGCACCCTTAACTTTTAATGTATCTTCAGACAACTCAAATGAACCACCCTTAAAATCTTCAGTATTAAATTCTACACCCGTCTTTCCAGATTTCTTAATTGCCAATTGTTTTGCAAATTCTTGAATTTTAGGATTATCCGCTTTTCCTTTATATGCATTCAAAATTTTTTGCAATTCAACCTCATTCTTTTCAAGCGCCCCAGCCAATTCATCAATCTCCTCAGGAGTAGCCTTATCCAATAATTGCCTTATAGCTTCATCTTCAGGAATAGCATTAGCATTTTTCATAGAATCCAAAAAATCATTAAAAGCTTTCTTATCTAGTTTTTCAGGAGCTTGAAAAGTTTCGATACCATTATCACCTATTACCCCATTCATCGCATCCAAAATCCCTCCCCGAACCACCGCCGAAAATAACACCAGCCCCACCAACATTAACCCAATTAAAACACCAACCCCCAAAACCACAACCCCTCTTTTATTACAAAATACCCTCCTCTTGTTATTTAACATACATCCCCCATTTTGATAAATCCCTTTTTCTTCACCACAAAACACTTCACTCTTCATAAAGAAAATACTCCTCTAAACTATTTAAATTTATCAATAAAACAAAAAAGATATCTACAACCCAGCCAAAACATCACCAATATTAAAACCAGAAGCATCCACACTTCCATCACTTCCCACATTATCAGGACATAAAGAACAATCTTCCTCTCCCGTTTTATACTCCCTAGGACAATTAATATATCCCCCCTCACTCACCTGACAGCCATCAGGATTCCCCTGGTCAGGTGTTCTTTCAGCTGACTTTTCTCCACCACCACCACTTCCACCGCCACCACCACCAGGAGGAGCTCCAGCACCACCCTGTTCTTCTTCACCACCGCCACCACCACCAGGACACCCGCCATCAGGACAACCATCCCTCGGAACATCCGTGTCAGACGGATCATGAGTCAAAGTAAAAGGCTTCAAAAAGCTAGACGAAATCTTCCCTTCCGAACCTGTTTTCACTAAATCTCCAACTAAAACAGGTTTATTAGCTTCAACAATCCCACTATACCCCATTGGTGTTACCCCATCACCTTTTGCAATAACAGCAAATTCTGTATTCTCACTAAATTGTAATTTAACATTAGAACCGTCAACCTTACCTGCAACACGATTACTATTCTCCGAAAATATAGGCTCCCCTTTAGCATTTAAATTAGAAAAACCATCAGCCTTTATTTTTGTTAAATAATCATCCCCCATTTTCATAATTGCTATTGTATTAGGATCTTGCTTATGCGCACTAAAATCCGCCAAAGTTTCTGCATTATAAACACTAAATGCCTTTTTACCAATCTCTGTTTCAAAAAGACCTTTCCCCGAAGCAATAGTATTAGTAAAAGTCTCTTTGCGTCCATCAACAACATAAGTCCCCATCTTACCTTTAGCTGGTTCAAGAATACGACCATCCGATCTAGTAACTTTAGCAGTCTTCCCCTTATATTCATATCCACCTTTAATTTGTTTCACAGAATCACCCTCACCAACACTATACACATCCTTACTCTTAAACGTAACTTTCATTTTGCCTTCAACTTCCTCAACTTTTTCAATTGGGTCACCACCTGGCATCATTTTAACTGTTCCACCATTATTAAAAGTCACTTCAACAATACCATCATCACCAACATTAACCTCCTTTGCTTCAACCAAATCTCCTTTCTCTAAAATAACATTTCCGTCCTTAAACTTTAATGTCAAAGCATCATGCTCAGGATCCGGATCATACTCCAAGCCATTAACCTTGGATATATCCGCAAACTTAAAATCAGGCCCCATTAAATCTTTCATAAAAGCCTCAAAATTCTTTTGCATATTCGAATCCGTCTTTGCTTGCTTCAACAAATAATCATTCAAAAATTTAGACATCTTTTTCTTATTTTTCTCTGAATCGAATAACTTCCGTAATGGTGGAATATCCCCCCTCTTTTGCCCCTCTTCAGCATATGCTTCTCTATTTTTTTCATCCAAAAGTTTCCACAAAGGTTCATGCCGAATATCATCATTTCCAAAATGAGTCCAAACAGCTTCCTTACCTAATTCTATAAAAACCTCATTTGTCTTATATTGCTTTTTCTCTACCTCATCATAATAAGACCCTCCACCATCAATTGTTTTTTCCATTATTTGCATAGTTGCCGCCGCCCCAACTAACATCAACCCAATTAAAACACTAATCCCAAGAATCATAACCCCTTTTTTATTATAAAACACTCCACTCTTCATAATAAAAATAATCCAAAGAAACTATTTAAATTTATCAATAAAAAAAAATCTCTTTCAAATCAAACCACTTTTCCAATAACCCTACCCAAAAGTACTCTTAACCCAACCACTCCCAAAATGATTCTCAGCACTATTCACAAACCACTGATTATTTTTCAACTTATTAATATGTGCCGTAGCACCTCCAACATTCTTATTCATATTATAAACATCAACAGCATTCTTTATCCTACTTTCAACATAGTTCTTCAATGCCACATCATTCGGCGCCTTATTTAACAATGCAACACTATACCCCGCAAACTCCATCATCTGTTGAACAG
>CAZXBY010000055.1:0-5497 GCA_964639055.1 Candidatus Woesearchaeota archaeon | reverse complement strand
AAAGACAAAAAAAAAAAAAAAACATAAAACAAAAATACAAAAATAAAAAACAAAAAATACCAACAAAAATAAAAAATAAAAAATTCAAAGTAAACTTAGCAATCTTAGGTGGAGGTGACGTCATCTTCCCTATAATCACAGCAGGTGTCTTTATGTGGAGTTTCCCCGCTCAAGCATTATTCGGAATCGCAGGATTAATCCCTGCCTTATTCATAATCGGTGGAGCACTCGCAGGATTAATTTATTTATTCATCCAAACAGAAAAAGACAAAGCTTACCCAGCAATGCCATACATCACATCAGGAATATTTATTGGATTAGCCCTCTGGTATGTTTTAATAATGCGATAAAAAATATTTCTTAGTAACCTTTTTATTCCCAATTTTATTCCATTTATTATAAAAATAATATATTTTCAATACAACACCCCAATCGTCACATACCTAATATCACTAAACCTAACTTTCCCATCATTAAAATCATTATTATCTCCCTTCATAACAAAAAAAGCCCCTTCACCATCCTCTCCCTTATCAACAACCCTATGAACAATCAATCTTCCACCAAACCTATATGTCACAATATCACCAACATCAATATCCTCTTCACTTTTAGGCACAATTCTAATTCCATTAGCCCCTTTATCCAACACAGGCTTCATACTCCCCGAATTAGCATACCTTGAAATCGTTGCATTTGAAACCTTTAAAACAATAGAATCATCATAAATTATTATATCATCTTCAACAATCCTATTTACAGGGGCATTCACGCTATTCCCACCAAACCCAAAAGGAATCTCTAAATCAGTCGAAAAATTAAAAGAAAGAATAAAAACACAACTAAAAAAACCTAACAAAAAAACAGTCCCAAACTCTAATAATCTCATAGAATTCACACCTTATTAGACTTTTTAAGATTTTCGTGTAACGACTTAACAAAGACAACAAACCAAACATTTATAAATCAATACCCACAAATTATTATTATCAAACAATAGTGACAAAAATGGTTAAAGAAGAATTAATAAAAAAATTAAAAGGTTATTTCGACCTAAATATTTATGAAACAAAAGTCTGGCTTGCCCTACTTAGTAGAGGAATATCTTCAGCCGGAGAAATCGCAGAGATTAGCAACGTACCCCGTTCTAGAACTTATGATGTATTAGAATCCTTAGAAAAAAGTGGTTTCGTCATACAAAAGCTTGGAAAACCAGTAAAATATATCGCAATAAAACCAGCAGTAGTAATCGAAAAATTAAAAAACAATACAACAACACATGCAGAAGAAAAAATACAAACACTCAACAACCTAAAAGACACAACAGAATATAAAGAATTACAAGAATTACACAAACAAGGAATAGAGCCTATTAGAAATCAGGACATCTCAACATCAATTAAAGGCCGAAACAACCTCTACACCCAAATAAGAGAACTAATTAATAATACTGAAAAAACAGTATCAATAGTCAGTTCATCCTACGAGCTACTAAGCAAACAAAAAATGTTTAAAGATTTATTCTCCAAACTTAAAAAAAGAAACGTCGATATCAAAATAATGGTAAATGATGAGCAAAAAGAAGTAAACAGACTAAAAAAGAAATTCGGAGTAGAAATAAGATCAAAACCAATCAACGCCAGATTTGTAATGACGGACAAATCAGAACTCATCTTCACAATGAAACCAACCAATGTCCATGAAGATTACGATTGTGGTATCTGGATTAATTCTCCCTTTTTCACAAACTCAATAAGTTACATGTTTGACATCGCATGGAAAAGTAAAGATTAATTCAACAGCTTAATCAAAGTAATCCTTAAACATTTTTCTCTCTATTCTTATTGGAAAATTTTACCCTCCTTTATTCTGTTTCCTCACCCCAAAAAATATTCTCCCCCTAATATTCAACCAACTTTTCTCCCCAACTCCCCATCTCTATCTTCACTCTATTGGCATACTCAAAAACTTCTTTAATACTAACTTTTTTCTTCGCCCATACCATCCCTTTCTTAACAAAGGTTTTCTTATGTTCTTTCTTGAACCCCTTAACTGACTCCTTCATCTTCACCGGAGGACCACGAACTTCAACAATTTTCTTCTCCTTAACAACCAAATACCCAACAGCATTCTGCCCACTCCCAGAATAATAAAATTCCTTGCGCGTAACATCCTGTCCATTCCTCTTCAATTCATTAATAAAAAAATCCAAAAATTTTCTACACTTAGTTCCAACGATATCCCCTTCCTGCCTATCACTCCTTAAATTAATTTCAAGCAAACTCGCCTTATGTTTAACAGCAAACTTCTTCAACTCAATAACATCAATATCCTTTTTCTCAAAAAATCCTTTTGACGGCTTTTTTAAAAATTGTTTCACAACATCCAAAAACTTCTCAAATGTCTCCTCGCCCAATCCAGCATTAACATTTCTATATTTATATGTTGGATCAATAACAACCAAAGGACTCTTTAATTTTGAAGCATTCAACTCATATAGGACTTCTTTTGCATTCTTAAAATATTTCTTTGAATCAATAACACCTTTCTTCCCCTTACCTATTTTTAAAATCGCCTTCAAAAAATTATTAAAACTCCCAAAATGGATAACCAAAATCTCTAAAGAATAACCGCTAAACCCTTTAATATATGACTCCGCTCCATAAAATCCCTGTGCTTGACAAAACGCCTTCGCAAGTTTAATTTCTCCAGCAAGCCCCTTGTTTTTATTAATCATCCCCGAAACATACTTCACATGAGACAAACTAACATCAGTAACATTTTGTGCATCTTCAGGATTTTTTGTTTCAACAGTAGGAATCAACTCAATTTTTGCAACCGAATTTAAAATTTGAAAATAATCTCTAGAACCATGCACTTTTTTTAATCTTCCAGAAAATTTTATCTTTTTTAAAATTTTTTCAAACCCCTGTACCTCCTCCTCATTTTCAAAAACAATAAAAATATCGATATCTTGTTCCTCTTTTTTTATTAATGTCCCTTTAGCAAGACTTCCACCAACAAAAGCCTTAACCTTTTTTTTATTCAATTTTAAAACCACATCATTAGCCAATTCTCTTAAAATTTTCAACTCCTTTTCTGAAACATTAATATCCTTCAATTTTTCCGTCAAAACATCTTGCATCTTCATAACAAACAATACAAAAAAGAATTTATTAAGCTTTAGTAAAGTCCTCTTAATAAAACTAGAAACTAATCTTAAAGTTTTTTTACTACCTCTTCTAATTCTGCCAAATTATTCAAAATAAAATCTGCCAAACTTAAATTCTGATGAGTCTCAAATTTGCTATTTCTTATTCCAACCACCTTCATATTTGCATTTTTTGCAGCCAAAATACCATTTCTCGAATCTTCAACCACAATACAATCACCCACACCCACACCCATTTTTTTCGCCGCCAACAAAAAAATTTCGGGATCCGGTTTAGAACTAACAAAATCCTCAGCAGTAACTATCAAGTCAAACAGATCTATCATCCCAAACTTCTTTAATATAATTTCTGCATATCCTACATTCGAAGAAGTAGCAACAGCTTTCTTCCCGTCGTATGTTTTCAAAAATTCAACAAGCATCTCAAGACCAGGCATCGGTTCAACATTTTTTAACAAATTTATGACAATGCTCTCTCTTTCGTCCATGATTTTTTCAGACTTCATATCTAATTTAAAATACTCAATCAACATTCCAGCAATTTCTTTCTGAGTTCTACCAAAAAAAGTCTTTTCAATTTCCACCGGTATATCGTCAATATCAACTCCATATTTCATAAAGCACTCATGAAAAGCTTTTTTATAAAGAGGGGAGCTATTCGCCAAAGTATCATCCATGTCAAAAATTAAAGCTTTCATAATACCAATAAAAAATAATTAATTTATATAATTATGGTAAATTTGTCAACTTCACACCCCTTCAATATCAACAATATACTTACCCTCATTTTGGATAATCTCATCATAAATCATTTCTAACGGTAACTTTGTTGCCGTTCAAAAAATATATTTGTTTTTTCGCCAACCTTTAACGCAAAGAAATCTCTGATTTCTGTGGCTTTGAGTAAATGCCAATTTACGATCTTTTTAAAAAAGAGTTGCCAACACTACATCCCTTCAATATCAATAATATACTTTCCTTCTTGAACCTTAAAAACAATTGGCTTTCGATTAATTAAAGAAACCAAATCTATCTCATATTTACCAGGCTCACTTATCCTAACAGACTCCAAATCCAAGATAACAGGCTGCAATTCATCATCTATCTTCAAAATATTTCTCACATCCTCCTCAACCTTAACCTTATCAAGAGTTTCAAACTCAGGAATTGGTATCTTTTTTTCCTCCTCCATTTGACGAACCCGTTCATCCTTAATATAAAAGAAAAATCTCCCCCCACAAGAACTACAACCTTCAAGAATCTCCTTACTACCTGGTTGAATAATTTTTGAACAATGAACGCATTGGTGTGGCATAAATAAAGAAGTACAATCTATTTAATAAACTTTATTATCCATGAATACTCTTTCTAAAAGCAACAATTTTTTGATAAATTTCTTCATCATGTATCTCCAAAGCCTTATACTCCTCAAAAATCAAAGAATAAATCTGCTTCGCATTAACATAATCTTTAAGTTTAACAAACTTTTCACCATTACTAATCAAATATTTAATCCTAACCTTCGAATTATGAGAAATATTTTGAGCATAATACTTAATATATCTTATATTTGCAGGCAACAAAGAAACAGACCGCTTTATTCTTTTTCTCACATTTAAGATCGGCTGTTTAGCCATATCCTTAGAAACAGGAAGAGAAACAACATTTTTTTCAATAACAGAATCCAACCTCTTTGATTTCACTTTGCTAATATTAGTAGAAGTAGCAACAGGAGTAATAGCAGGAGTAATAGCAACAGCAGGAGAAGAAGCTTTAACAACATTTTCACCACTTCCTACCCCTTCACCAAAAGACGAGTCCTTAGGTCTAGAAACCATAATAACCCCATTTCCCTTACGATTTAAAATAATCACAATTACAATAAAAAAAACAAAAACAAAAATACCAATACCAATACCAATAAAAACCCATAACCAAGGGAAACTCCCTCCCTCATCCTCATCCGCTTCAGACACCTCATCTTTAAAATCACCATCAACACTATCATTAACAACAGACTCATTAACAACAGACTCATTATTTGATGCATTCACCAGATAAATATCGACATCCTCTAAAGGAGGAGTATAAGAGGTACAATTACCACAATCTAAAGCACAACTTGAACAAGATTCGCCATAAGCACAATATGCATCCCCACAACTTGATTGAAGAAAAGAATAATTAGAAAAATGAGTCACCAAAAAAATAGTAACATTATCATCAAAATCTTCAATATCGCATTGATCATCCTCACAAAAAACACCATCAACATAAGGCATCGGAGCCGTAATACCGCTCCCTGACAAATCTAAAGTTATAGTA
>CAZXBY010000054.1:0-5636 GCA_964639055.1 Candidatus Woesearchaeota archaeon | reverse complement strand
TAGATATTCTAATGACGATGAAATAGTTGCAGTAATGGCTTCTTTCGCAAACACTTATACAAATGAATGGTATATTCCCCACGTAAGAAATGCTAACCATCCTTGTGGGAACCTAAACTTATGGCAAACCTGGCTTGATGCAGGATATGATCATGGTGAGATGGCCAAGATTGGAAAAGATATTATTAATACAACTGCAGAGGCATTCCCAAGACAAAATTTAAAGTTACCAATCAGTGAAACTCACCAAAAATTAGATGTTACAAAGATGGCTCTTGCAGAAGAAATTCTAGCTTATGCTTATAATAAATATCCAACCCGATTTTATGCTCAAGCGAATAAAATGTCGAAAAAGATATATCCTGCTGACCAATATACTGATAACACGCATGAATTGATTAAAAATTATTCTAACACTGGCTTACAGATGCTTTCATCTGCTACGAATGGACCCACTGATGGTTGTAGACTTAATAACAATTCAACACCTTGTCCCCCTAATAACACTTTAAGAGAAGTAATAGATATTGGATTGAGTTATAATCCTACATTTATTGAATATTGGGAGATTGACAGTGAGAATCCTAAATTGTATAACGTTATGAAATATGCTACCGAGGAAATGGAGGACGGAGGAGAAGAAACAACCAACCTAATTTCCAACCCTTCTTTCGAAATAAATACAAATAACGACAACTGGCCTGACAACTGGTTTTCAGAAGAAGCTAACGCCGCAAATTATAAAATTATTGACAATACTAATTTTCTAAAAGGTTCATCTTCTTTAAAATCAAGTCATAGTAAGACTTGTGGAATTAGCAGTAGTTCTTGGTGCGACCAGTATATTTATACAGATTTTATTGCAGTTTCTCCTGACAATCTTTACGAATTAAGCGCTTGGATAAAAGGAAGCAGAATCGATATTAGATTAGGATTAGGGTTGGCAGAATATAATTCAAGCAAAGGTGAAATTGGTAAAGCCCTTATTGGCTCTGTTTCTCAAAAAGATTGGGTTAAATATTTTTCATCCTTTAAACCTTCCTCTTCAACAAGTTTTGTTAAGATTTTTGTTAATGGCCCTCATAAAGGTTCAGGAGACATTTGGCTAGATGAAGTTGTTTTCAGGGAAGTTTGCAATTTTGACGGCGTTTGTGACAGTTCTGAAACAGGAAATTATTGTAAAGACTGTTCCATTTTTGAGACTATTAAGCCCGAGTTAAAAGAAGGAAGTTTAAGTTTTGATGTCGATCAAAACGGAAGAATTAGTATAATGAGCAATCAGCAGACTTATTATGTTAATTCAAACTTTTCTTATCCTAACCAAGGATGGAACAAATTTGGTGGCAATGGTGGACCTTGGAACATTAATGTTCAAAAAAATTCAAATAATAAGTATACAATAACAGGAACTGATAATGATTATGTAATCGTCAGAATTGTCGAAAAAATTAATAATAAGTTAAAAATTAGTGACAAATTCACAAATTTAAGAGGCCAAGACACCGCTATAATGTTTAAACACGACTTAAGTTCCGACAATATTCTTGATTCTGGCACCTTGGCCGGGACAGATTTTCCAATCATTTTCACATATGACGGACGAACCAGTTCTATGTGGTATCCTTTAACAACAAATCCAACTTCTTTCATAACAAAAGAGAACGATGGCTTGGGTATAATAGTTGACGATAATGTCTTTAGAGCTCAATTATCAATGGAAAAACATTTTTGTGGTGAAGACCTTTGTTCAGTTTCATTAAATGATAGACTTTTCGGCTTAGGCGCTTTTACCTCTTATACAACCAGCTTCACAATTTACCCCGTTGAATCTAATGACTATTTTGACTTTATTAACCTCGTCAGGAACGATTTGGGGTCCAACTTTAAAATTGACAATTATCTTTCTATGTCTTCAATTTACCCAGAAATAATCAGTATGACTAACGCAGAATACATTTCTTTTGCGAATAGTATAAACCTTAAGATAATGAAATTAGGAAATGCAAAACATACTAACCAGAGCCATTGTGGCATTCCGCATGGGACTGCTTTTTTAGATGAATTAGCAAGTTATTATGATCCAAGTGGAAGTATGTCTCTCATTAACGGCTCAGGTGTTAAACCAGTTTTGTATGTTGACTGGAATTTAGATTGTAATACAAATGGTGTAACACTTTACGGAGATTCTGTTTCTAAAGACTATAACGATAACGTTATTAGATATACCAAATCAAACGCTGTGCATATGATTCCAACTTTGACCAACTCTTTTGGAATAAAAATGTTTGATTATATTGATAAGGCTTTTAACGTATATAACTTTGAAGGATTATATTTGGACGAGTTCGCTTCTAATTATCAGTTCAGTTACAATTTTTGGGACGAGAATAGTTTCATTATAGATAGCACCACTTTTGAACCTGTTGACAGAATCGGATTAGCTAATCTCGTTAATCTAGAATGGAGAGTCGAGTTTGTTGATAGAATTTTAAACAAAGGTGGAATTTTTGTAGCCAACAATGCTCCCTTAATGAACGAACTTTTCGATAAAAAGTATATCCATTTCTCTGAACAAGGAAGCAACTATTTCGAATTTAAATTCAATAAAAAGAAAACTTCTAACAATCACCTTTTTACGCCCGTTCTTTTAAGGGTCAATGATGCCAAAAACGAGTTAGACATAACAAACTTGTTAGACAATTTGGATAATGGCGTTATTCATTTCGTTTTTGGCAAATTAAACTTTAGTCATAAATTCTACGAAAAATTGTTCCCTTTGACTCCTATCGAACTACATAAAGGATATATCATTGGGGAAGAAAGAATCATCACTAAATATTCTGGAAATTATGGATGGGGAGATAGTTCTCTTTTCACTGTTTATGTTTATGATATTAACGGAATTCTTATAGATAGTTTTTCAAACATTACCAAAATAAACGGCAAAAATTATGCGACGATTAATTTAGACAATAACCAGGTCTCAATCATAGAAAAGAACCTTACCCCCCTTTGTGCTTCAATAAATAGTTGTAGCGATTATAGTGGAAATGAATGTATTGATGATGCTTGCGAAGTTAGTGAAGGTGGCTGTGAACTAGACGGAAACGGTTGTATCTCTTCAAGCTATTGTGGTGACGATGTATGTGACGCAGACGAAACTAATGGAAATTGTCCCGAAGATTGTCTAGGATGCATTCCAGAGACTGAAATTTGTGACGGTTTAGACAACGATTGTGATGGTGAAATTGACGAAGGAGAAAGTATTCTATGTGACGATTTAATAAGTTGCACTGACGATATCTGTAATGGTTTGAACGAATGTCTTTTCACAGAAAATCATGATAATTGTAATAACGAGTTATGGTGTGACGGAGAAGAAACATGTAGTATGGACCTTGATTGCCAAGCAGGAATCCCTGTTAATGAAGATGATTTAGTGGCCTGTACAATTGATAGCTGTGATGAGATCAATGACATAATCTTAAACATTATTGACAATTCTTTTTGTGACGATAATCTATGGTGTAATGGAATAGAAAACTGCGATTCTTTATTAGATTGTCAAACAGGAGATGCCCCTGATTGCTTAGATGATTATGATTGTACCCTTGACAGCTGCGATGAATCTTCCAATTCTTGTTCTCATGATACAAGTAGTTGTGACTGTAATATACACAGTGACTGTAATGACTCAAATCCTTGCACCGACGATATTTGTAGCAATTTAACATGTGAAAACGTTAACAATGCGAATTATTGTGATGACGGCTTATTTTGCACCGAAAACGATAAATGTGAAGCAGGGGATTGTGTTTCTGACAATAAAAATATTAACGACGAAATTATTTGCACAATGGATAGTTGTGACGAAATTAATGATATAATACTAAACATCCCAAACAATGGATTATGTAATGACGACTTATTTTGTAACGGTGTTGAAATTTGTTCTCAAAACGGTTGCACCACTCAAAACGTCCCAAATTGCACTGACGAATATTCTTGTACTGATGATGTCTGCGATGAAGATTCTAACATTTGTGTGAATGATGAAGACAATAAAAACTGTTTAAAAAAACAATCCTGTGACATTGTCAACTTTGCTGCTCCCACCGGTTGTGGCTTCGCACAAGATTGTGTTGACTCTGATGAAGATGGCATATTTGATTACGATACCAACACATGTCTTGAAGGAAAAGACATTTGTCCAAAAACCAAAAAATCTCACTTCAAGAATAATAAAACCAAAATAAAAGACTTCTCACCGATCGTTGACAAGGTAAACATTTCAAAAAACGATTTAAAAGATTTGTTCGATGTCGAGAACTTCACTATCACGTTTAATGGCACAGAAATAAAATTAAAACAAAAAATTGACCTCATCAAAATAAACAGTTCGGGATGTTTTGAAAGAATTAACTTATCCAAGTTCATTTCTGTAGAAGGCAACAATCTCGTGATAAACAGTTCATACTTAAGTGAAACCGAAAAATCTGCAAAAATAAAGTTCCCTAATATCGACTTTATTAATCCGAAAGTATACAGAGAAAACGCAATCTGCCCAGAAGATGTTTGTAATATCACAAATTATTCTAAGGGTAATTTTTTGGAAACTATAATCACTGGCCTCGTCACTTATGATGTTCGAGAAGGTCCATACTGCGGCAATACTGTATGCAATGCTGGCGAATCATGTTCTAGTTGTCCAGAAGATTGTGGAGATTGTGAGGAGGAGAGTGAAGGAGGAAGTAGTGGAGGAAGTAGTGGAGGAAGTAGTGGAGAGAATGAAGGACCAACCGTCGAGGACCCATTACCTCCCATAGTAAATGACTCAGACTGCATTGAAACCTGGGCTTGTTCAAATTATAAAGAATGCATAAGCAATTTCCAAGTAAGAGAATGTGTCGACACAAACGATTGCGGGACTGAGACTAGAAAACCGACATTAGAAAAGGACTGTTCTTCACAAAAAGACTCACCAAACAACTTCAATAAATATCTAATCATATATTCCATCATTTTGGCTTCTCTTTTATCACTTTTTGTTATATTTTATTTAGCCTTCAAACTTAGAAGAAAAAAACTGGTAAAAAAGATGCAAATTAAAAAAGAAGGAATCGATGAAGAAATGATTAACGAACGACCTGATCCGTCAAAAATGTACGAAAGCTACGCAATAGATTAAAATCCATTCTAATCAACTTCATCCCCAACAATCCCTCTAAGCCTCTCAGAATACAACTCCCCAAAGCTTCTTCCCCCAGAATTATACCCCGTTATATCCTTAACAACCCCAACAACAGACATAACCCTAACCCCTCCATAAACAACCCCAACACTCAGAGCAAGAGTAGCAAGCCCACCAGCAGCATAAATAGCCGTAGTTTCCAAAATACCAAACTCATCCATAACATTAAATCAAAATCAAAATATTTAAAGATTGTCGTTTCCCAAAACCATTAAAAACCTTTTCTTCCTTTATTACAACAATGAAAGAGGTAAAAAAGTTATACAAAGATTGGTCACAAAACTATGATACAGATTCAAAATCAAACATCGCCATAATCACCGGTGAAAAAATGATCCTACCAATACTAAAACCAAAAAACAAAGACAAAGTCTTAGACATTGGA
>CAZXBY010000053.1:0-5705 GCA_964639055.1 Candidatus Woesearchaeota archaeon | reverse complement strand
GATATTAAATTATGTGGTATTAAAAGAGTTGGATACTTGACTGGCGTTAAAAGAAATGAGCCTGATAAAAAGAATATTTCATTAAGGTTTGTTGCGAAAGTTAAGGAAGTTAAAGAACAAACAATTGACCCAGCTACAGGCACTATTCCAGAAAGGATATTTGTAGCTCCAGAAGAAGTTTTTAATCATGTCAAGTGGGATAGTAATGGTAATTACCAGTTAAAAAAAGCTATGGAAAAATTAAATGAAAAATAAATATGAACTTTTAGCTCCGGTAGGGAATTTCCCTATGTTACATGCAGCAATTGAAGCTGGTGCAGACGCAATATATTTTGGGATTAAGAGATTAAATATGAGAGCTAGTGCAAAGAATTTTTCTTTAAAGGATTTACCTAAAATAAAAAAGATTTGTTTGGAGTCAGAAAGAAAAGTGAAGAGATATTTGACGGTTAATACTATTTTTTATGATGAAGAGATAAAAAAAATTAAGAAAATAATAAAGTCTGCTAAAGGGTATGTGGATGCAATTATTTGTTGGGATTTGGCGGTTATTGAGACATGTAAAGAAGAAGGAGTTGATTTTCATATTTCTACACAAGCATCAATCTCTAATCTTAAAGCAGCAGATTTTTATAAAAAACAAGGAGCAAACCGAGTAGTCCTAGCCAGAGAATTAAGCCTAAAACAAATAAAAAGAATATCTAAAACAATCCATACCGAATGTTTTTGTCATGGCGCAATGTGTGTTGCTGTGAGTGGCAGATGTTTCACTTCTCAATTTGTTCACTCAATTTCTGCGAATCGGGGACAGTGTGCCCAACCTTGTCGTAGGGCATGGAATGTTATTGATGATGCTGGAAATAAATTAAGGCTAGATAACAATAGGGTTATGTCTGCTAAAGATTTATGCACTTTACCATTTATTGAAAAAATGAAGGGGGCGGGGATTACTTCGTTTAAAATTGAGGGGAGGAATAGAAGCCCTGAATATGTTTCTGCTGTTGTAAAAGTTTACAGAAAGGCTCTTGATAAGAAGCTGAATGATAAAGAGATTAAAGAGGGAATCAAAGAGTTGAAGAAGGTATATAACAGGGGGTTTAGTAGTGGATTTTTCTTTAAGATGCCAACAAATGACGACTTTTCTTATAGTGAACATGGAGAGCAGACTGAATTTAAGGAGTATGTTGGAAAGGTTGAGAGATATTGGCCAAAGGTAAAGGCTGCATCAGTTAAGATGCATGCGGGAAAGTTAAATGTTGGAGATAACGTTTTCTTAATTAGTAATGATGAAGCTATTAAACGAGTTAAAATAGAGTCAATAGAACTTAAGGGGGAAAGTGTTAAGTTTGCTAAAAAAGGTGACGAAGTTGGGGTTAAACTGCCAAAAGTTATGCGTGGGACAGAAGTTTATGTGATTAAGCAAAAATAATTAAATTATTTTTTAAGTTTAAATTGCTAAAAATAAGGTTATAATTCCTAGTATTATACAATATATTCCAAATAGCCAGAAGTAATTCTTTTTTACAATTTTATGAAGTAGATCTAGAAAAAAGAAGCTTAATATTGTGCAGATTATAAAACCGACTAGTAAATCTATTGAAAAATAAAAATCTTTTAACTCAAGAATTGTCGCACCTAAAATTAATGGTATTGCCATTAAAAATGAGAATTTGAAAGCTTCTTCTTTTTTAAGACCGGAGAATAATCCAAAAGATATTGTTGTCCCGCTCCTTGATATTCCGGGAAGTAAAGCTAAAATTTGGCTTAGTCCTATTATTAAACTTCTTTTCTTATTTAATGGGGCTTTTGTGTTTTGGAATTTTCGTGTTGTTAGAAGCATTGTTCCTGTGAACAAAAAGGCAAAGCCGATAACTATATTTGAGGAGAATGCTTGTTCTATAAAATCATTGAAAAAAAGTCCAACTAATCCTGCTGGAATGATTCCTATTATAATATATATCCACATTTTTTTATATTTTGGATTGAAGGTTATTAGATTGTATATCTCTTTTCTTGTATAAATTAAAATTGCTAAAACTGAAGCTAGGTGGAGAACAGTAAAATAGAATAGGTCGATTTTTGAAAAGTAATTTCCGAAAAGTGCTAAGTGACCTGATGATGATACTGGCAAAAATTCTGTGGCCGCCTGAATTATTGCTAAAACAATCTCGTTTAACATGGTTGACAAAAGAGAAAATGTTATTTAAATTTATGCAGAGTTTTGAAGCCGAGTATCTAACTTAGCTACCTCTACATGATAGCCGTAAAGAAATGAAGTAATCTGTCTTTCTTTAAGATTACGGTAAATATCAGAGCTTCCTCCTTCTGGGTCTATCCTATCTGTATCCTTACTCCTTTCTATATCAGTAAAAAAATATAAGCCTTCTATCCATCCCTTAGAACAACTTGCTTGCGCAACTTTCTTACCTAAACCTTCCGGATTTTTATCGTAAAATAGTCTTACCAGAGAAAAGTTCAGTAACGTCAGACTTCGCATAATACTCCAAACGTCCAGTACTCTGATAATTAGGTTGCCTTATTCTTCCTATTTCAACTCGAGGATCCATTTTGATAACAGAACGATTCGTTTTACATAAATTATTATCATTTATCTATCTCTTTAATGAGATAAATGCTTATATATTTAGTTTTTAATGAATTATTAACTATGGAAAGTTTAACATGAGTATTGATAAGGGAGCTATTCCTATCTCTGTCGGGCTTCAGCCTTTAGCAAGTAGCGAAGTCTATAGTGCCTTGATTTCTGAGCCAGGGTATGTCATTATGACTCCGAATGCTCAAAAGGTTTCAATTACTCCTAAAGATCAGGGTTACGAATTGATGAGAAATCCTACATTTGCAAGGTTTTATGCAGGGCTAAGAGAATGGGAATATTTTGTTCCACCTTGTGGTGAACAAAATTCTGATCACTTAAGAAGAGGGATCATTAGCATGGATAGTCTTGTTGATATATTTGCTGAAGCAGAAAACAGGGATTCTTACGAAGGTGTTTCTGAAACATTAAGAAAAGACCTTCCTTACGTTCAGGAAGAGGGTGGTTACCTTTCTTTTAGGAAAAGCCTTGGTCCTGTTAGGAGGGGGGGAGGTTTACTTGTTACTTCTTTAAAGGATGATTTTTTCAGTGGACTGGGGGATGACGCAGAAAATGTTTCCGGGACTCTTGCTACAACGTTGAGAATAGGAGCGGGAGACATATTGGAAATTGTTAATAGGGTTTTGTCAGTTAAAATAAACCCAACAGTAGTGGGAGGAAAAAGGTATACACCTGATGACAATGATACTATCTTTGGCGTGTGGGGGAAAATGAGTAGACTTAAAGGAGAATTTTATTCAACCTTGGGAAAAGTGGAAAATAGTACTGACTTTTCGTTGAGTTACGTGCGGAGTAATGATGAGCCTCTACTTATAGAGGAAGAGAGAAAACCTTTCTCAGGGCAAGTTGAAAATGCCCTTTTTGCTATTAGAACTGTCGTAGATATGAAAGGGAAGAGGGCAGAAGAATTACAAGGAAAATTGGCAGAAGAAGCGGAAATACGAATTAGACTTATGAGAGAAGAAAGAGAAAGACAATAGAAAGAAGAATATTAAAGAGAAACTAATACCGATAAAATATTATTAGTTTTCCTTCGTTGTCCCAGATATATAATGTATCACCATTATCATTAAATATGTTTTGAAATGTTTTCGTGAAAGTCCCTTCTTTTATTCTTTCTTTGTAAATATGTGTTGCGTCGTCTTTAATTATGACATTGATTTCTTTGCCACAGTTGTTTTGTAGTATTAGTTTTTCGTGGTCGTCTCCTTTGTCATAATAATCTAACTCTATTAACTTAAGACAATCAGAATATTGGGATTTTTTCCAAATTCCAAGTTGACTGTTTCGTGCTTTTTCTTCGGTTTGTTTTAATTTTTCGTAATATGAATCTTTTTCGTAATAGTAAAGGTGCCCGAGACCATTTCTTAATATTTCTTGATTAATATTCTGGTTATTAACCAGAAGATAACCTAAGAATCTTCCATATTTGTCGATACCTGTATTCTCAAAATATATTTTTTGGTTTTGGAGATTATTTTCTAAGAAGTGAGTTGCTTCTTGATATCCTGGCATCCCCTTTTCGGGGACATTTAGTCCTTTTAGTCTTATTTTGAAGCCATTTTCTGCTTCGATTGTATCGCCATCAATAATTCTACTTAGTGTAATTTCTTTTTGGGTATTTGTTGTTGATACATAGTTAAAATATAATATTCCTGAAACAATTATTAGGACGAGGATTAGAAGGTTTTTCTTGTTCATATTATTATATAAATAGTAAGGTTTAAAAGGATAATTTAGATGTTTATAATTATGAGTAAGGTCCGAATCAAATTACAAAGTGTTGAAATCGAAAAATTGAACGAAGTGATTAATAAAATTAAAGAGATTGCTAACAATGTTGGCATTCCGATTTCTGGTCCGATTCCTTTACCGACGAAGAGATTGAAGATTACTACAAGAAAGTCTCCGTGTGGTGATGGTACTGCTACTTTTGATAGATATGAAATGAGAATTCATAAGAGAGTGATTGATGTCCCTTCTAATGACAGAGTCCTTCATAGTATTATGAGAATTTCTATCCCTAGAACTGTTAAAATCAAGATTGAAATGACTGATTAGAACAAACTTTTTAAAAAATATCAATTTTATTTAATCCTATATTTATTTAAATTATTCATTAATTTTAAAAACTATTCTTCTTACTTAATATAAATTGCCTCCATCGTAAAAGGGAATCAAAAAGACTCCAGAAAACAATATGCTTCGTTTTCCATACAATGGTGAAAATTTTCACTATTGCTCAAAAGCCTCCATCGTATAATGGTATTGCACCGGTCTAGAAAGCCGGGCCCTTACGGGCGTCCCGGTTCGACTCCGGGTGGGGGCGTAATAAATATATTGGGAATCGAACCAAGGTTCGGACCGATCACTCGACACAAGGACATCTGATGAGGTTCCGAGCGAAAAGTGATTATTCTTTTTTATTATCTGTTTTGTATTGTCATAATAGATTTAAAGATAATTTCTCTTAATTTGTTATGATAGCTAAGATAAAAAAAAATAACTCTGATGGGCATGTTCGATTAGAAACCTCGGGGGATATTCAAGAGGTTATTATTAATGAAGAATTTTTGCATCCGGGTGATGAATCAATTTCTCTTTGTTTTAGAGGTAAGGATTCGTCAGGTATTATTGAACTTAAGACTTCTGAATTTGAGAAAGTATACGATACGGTTAAGAAAAGACTTCATTTGATTAAGGGTATTAAGTCTTTAGAATAGATATTCTTTTAATTAATCTTAAAAACTGCATCTTTCTTGTAAATAGTATATGCCCACATCGCAAAAGGGAATCAAGAAGATTCCAGAGAACGATATCTTTCGTTATCCATGCGATGATAAGCTAGGGCCCACATCGCATAACGGTATTGCACAAGACTGGAACTCTTGGCCTCTCGGGGCGCCCAGGTTCGACTCCTGGTGTGGGCGTTTTATCTTGGTGGTGGATGAGAAACTGGGCAGCCCAGGTTTGAGCATCTTCGCTTTTGTAAAACATATTTAACCATTCATTTTTTACACATGCAAAATGCGAACAGACTCCTGGTGTGGGCGTTTTATCTTGGTGGTGGATGAGAAACTGGGCAGCCCAG
>CAZXBY010000052.1:0-5745 GCA_964639055.1 Candidatus Woesearchaeota archaeon | reverse complement strand
AGTATCTTACACATAGCACTTGAAAAGGCCCAAGACATTCCTTTTATTTTTGTTAAACCGACAGAAATCTTTTTATCCCCATGAAGATCTTTTCCTAGAATTCTAACTAGCTCGAAGTCATTTTGCTCTTCTTTGTGAAAGTGTTTTTTTTCTTCTGCCATTTTATGAAATAAATAAATTATGTCTCTGAATTATTGTTAATTCTTCAAATATTCTTTTTTCAACTCCCTTTGCTGGATCCGGAATATTTGGTACTCTTTGTTTGATGTCTTCAAAGGATTCAAATGGTTTCTCTTCCTTTGCTTTTAATATAGACTGTGTATGTTTTTTTCCAAAACCTGGAAGTAATTCAAATTGATGAAGTCGAGTATTTATGGGCTGTGCTTTATTAAAAAAATCAACAAATCTATCTTCTTGTTCTTTGACTATTTTTTTGATTAATTCTTCTAATTGAATCTTTGCTGTTTCAGTTAGTTTTTCTCTAGGACATCTTCCTAATATATATTGAACTTTATCTCGTTTTCCTTCACCAATGTATACTTCTTCGCCAACTTCAAACTTTACTTCCCTTCTTGGAACTAATTGTAAAAGGGTGAAATTTTGTTCACCGAGAGCTTGAGCTAATGGTAACCTTTTGTTTTCTAGGGGATAACCATAGGGTAGGAAATCTAATATTGTTGCTTTTTCTTCTCTTGCCATTTTTTTCAATATTTTTTAGTAACATCTAACACTTTTTTTGTTTCATCTTCGTCTAGAGAAACATCTGTTAAAATTTTATTTAATTCAGTGGAATCTTCTGGTTTAAAATCTATAATTTTTACTATGTGTGTTTCTTTCAATTTTATTAAATCTAAGGATAACAACTCTTGTTTCATTTCTTTTACTTTTTTATTGTCCATTTTTACAAAATTTTTAAGAAACTTCTTTATTTCTTCTGCTCTTTCATTGTCGCCCACTAACTCGTATACTTCTGATAATGTTATTGGTTTTTCTTCTTTTATTACCATTTTATATTTTTTTAAGATGAACGGGATGAACTATTATTGTTTTTTCTTTTTTCCCATCATTTATTTTAATTACTTTGTACTTCCCTCTTGTATCGGCTATCATCCCACTTTTTCCTTGTAGTCTTTTTGGAAATGAAAAACAAACTCCTTTTTCTTGTACTATACAAACTCTATCTCCTTCGTTTAATTTTTTAAAGTATTCACTAAACTTAATTTTCCCTTTTTCTCTAACTTTTTTTCCTTTAACCATTTTTTTTAAAAGACAACTAGAAATCTCTATTCTACGCTGTCAAACAACTCGGACATGTTGTATCCTGTCAAGAGAAGAAAAAGTCCATTTAAAAATGTTTTCCCTTCTTTTTATTAGATACTTTTGTCATTATTAAGATATCTTTTAAATAATATTTAATAATTTGATGGCAATGAAGCTAAATTTTATTGACAAATGTCTTCTATCTTTAAGTCTTCTATTTCTTGTACGGAAGAATAATGGGATGCGGAATTATCAATCTCTTCTTTTTCCTTTTTTTCGACGACTTTGCTATTACTTACTTGCCCAAGCTCTAGATTCCCAGAACTTTTTTCTCGTTCCATATTTTCAATAATTGCTTTTGTCATTTTTTCGCCCCAGACTTGATACATACATCTTTGGCACATATCAACTACCGAGTTGGAGTCTACTTCTGCTGAACAATAAATACAATGTTTTACCATCTCTTTTTATTATTTTTCTCAATTCTTCTTTTTAAATTTTTATGAGATTGAAAGGATGTTATAATCGTATCTCAGATAACTTTTCGTATTTTTCATAAATAATCTTTTTATCGTCTCTATTCCTTTTTTGAACAAATTTTCTTCTATTTATATTTTTACGGATTTTTTTCTTCGTATCCCCTTACTTATTAGGTAGAAAAAAAAGGAACAAAATTAAAGAGACGTTAGAAAAATTATCAAATAAAAAAGAAAATATACAAGACGCTCATTAACTATCCAATAGAAAAACTTAAAAATGTTAAATGATTGTTGATTAAATGAAAAAGATGATGATTGTTTTAGTAATTGTGTTTTTCTTTACTAGTGTTTGTTATGCAGAGAGGGGAGTCTGCGATTTATCCGTTTCCATTTTAAATCAAGAACCATTTCCTGCAGTTCCTGGAGATGTCGTTGAAATTGTTTTTATGTTGAGTGGACTTGATACTACGGATTGTGGTGTCATTGACTTTGAAATTTTTGAAGAATATCCTTTTAGCATAATGCCGTATGACGAAAGTAAATATGCCATTCAATCTGGGACATATACGAAGGGTTATAGCCCACATAAAACGATTCCTGTAGATTTTAAAGTACATGAGGATGCACTTGATGGTGATAATCCATTAGAAATTGGATACAGAAGTTCGTTTGAGGAAGGTTCGCATACTCAGAAATTTAATATAGAAGTTCAAGATGTGAAAGCTGATTTTGAGATTTTTGTTTCTTCTTATAATTATGCAACAAAAGAAATAAAATTTGAGATTTTAAATATTGGAAAATCAGATATTGAAGCTGTTACTATTGAGGTTCCTGCCCAAAAAAATGTAAGAATCTATGACTCAAATAAAGAAAATATTGGAGATTTATCTTCTAATGAAGATACTTCTGCCGAATTCAAAGCTGACGTAAATGGAGAGAGCATTAATTTATTGGTTTCTTATTCAGACGCTACTCAAGAAAGAAGGACATTGGGGAAAAATGTGGTTTTTGATTCTAAGTTGTTTGAAGCTACAAATGTAAGTAATAATATTCCAGCATGGTATTGGATTATTGGTGCTTTAATTCTTATTATTATATATTATTATTATAGTAAGAAGAAAAAACAACGTAAAAAATAAATAACATTTTGTACTTTATTCAAAATTATTTTCTTTTATTATTTTAAAAATTTGGAACTTTAAAAAATTTTAAGGAAAGGTATAAAAAGGTATTATTCTTTGAGAATTAATCTTTCATCAAAATGATTTCGGAAATAATTAAAGAAAAAACCAGTGCCGACCATCTATTATATGTAAGTTTAAAATATACAAAAACTTGTGATGTTATTTTAAATCTATTGGCTCGGTGGAAAAGTTTAATAGAACTTAGTTTTGACTCTATTATTCAAACGTATGTTAATTTAGAAAAAATTCCTGAAATGCCCATAAGCCCGAAACAGCGGATTGAATTTATAAGAAAATATTTTAAAAAGTATCTGAATATTCAGAATATTATTCCCACATATATATTCTTCAAAAGAGTTCCTGATTGTCAAAAATCCAGAGAGGGAGAATTTAGAAAAAATGTTAACTTGAAGGTTAAGTTACCAAATGACGTTATTAGTATTAATTTGTTAAAACTTGATGAATATTCTACACAGGTTGATGAATTTATGAAAGATATTAAAATCATTTTAGCAAGTTGATAATTTTTATTTTATTGACCTTTATTTCTCTTGTTTTTTACTAACAAATTCCTTTAACCAAATCTCATTTTTAACTTTGCGTCCTATTCATTAAGGTGCACAAGATTCAAAGGAAAAGTTAAACACCCAGACATAAGCAGATAGATAAAAGAAATATTTGTCGCTTGAAGGATTCAAACTTTTTATTTAAGATGCAAGTCCAAATCGAGCTAAGACAACTTTAGGATTTTTTGAATATTCGCTTAATACCCTTTGAACATCATTATAATTTATAATTTTTCTTTGATAAAGTGTATAAATTAATTTTGTCCTTATCTTAAACTCATTAATTAAAGTCTGCCTTGGAATTCCTGTTTTAATTGATATTTTATCGAAAACTTTACTCTCACTATGGATATAAAATTTGTCATCCCCAGGATTCCATTTAAACGGAGTATTTGTAACAAATGTTCCGTCGGGATTTACCTTTATTATTTCTATTATTTCTCTTAATCTTCTTGTTTCACGTCCTCCTACTATTGCATGAGTTTGTACTGCAACAATATCAAGTCCGTTGACAAGTGTAGGACTAAGGCTAATTGGGGGCGTTGTCAGCCTATTTATTATGGATTGGATAGAATCTGCATGCAGGGTAGATATTGATGCATGACCAGATGCCATACCTTGAAATAACACTGATGCTTCTTTTCCTCTAACTTCACCAACAATAACATAATCTGGATTTTGTCTAAATGAGCCTTTTAATAAGCTAAACATGTCTATTTCACCTGCCCCTTCCTTTGAAACTCCAGCCCTGACTACGCTTGGAAGCCAGTTTTCTCGTGGTAGATTTAGTTCTCTTGTGTCTTCAATTGATACAACTCTATCTTCGGGAGGAATAAAAAAAGCGATAGCATTAAGGAGGGTTGTCTTACCTGATGCTGTCCCACCAACTATCATTACATTAGATTTATATTGTAAAAGAATCCAAAAATAAGCGAGCATTTCGGGACTTAATGAATTAAATCCAAGTAATTGTATTGGTGTCCATGGAACTTTTGTAAACTTTCTTATCGTAAATGTTGGACCTTTGGATGATATATCTTTTGTATATGTTGCGTTAACTCTTGATCCGTCTGGTAAACTTCCATCGAGTATTGGAGAAGCATATGAAATGTAACGCCCACTTTTTTGTGCTAGTTTTTCAACAAAATTGGCGAGGGGGTCTATTAGAGAAAATTTTAAACTTGTTCTTATGTTCCTAAAAATCCTATGGACTATGTAGATTGGTTGGTCGACTCCATTACATTCTATATCTTCTATGAAATAGTCTTTCATCAGTGGTTCAATCTCATTAAATCCTATAAAATTCCTATAGAGATAATAAAATATTTTTTTAAAATTATCTTCAGAAATTTTTAGTCCTAATTCTGCAATTATCATTTCTGTACTCTTTTGAATATGATTTAATAAATCTTGCTCTGACTTTTTTTCACCCAATAAGCTGATATTTATCATTTCACGCATTGCCTCATCTATACGTACAAGATTTTTCTTATCCTCTTCGCTTAACAATGGCTCCTCTACCTCATAAATGACTTCGGACATTCTTGGGTCCCAATGAATATGTATTGACACGAAGGGGGCAATAACCATATATCTTACATTGATTTTTGTTTTATCCGTTATTTCGGGAATTGTCGGGATAGTAGGGTTCAGATTGATTTGTATTGTTTCCATTTTACCTCTTAAATTTCGTTGAAATTTATTGCTGTTTTTTCACCTTGTATGCCGAGGTTCTCCACAGTAATAATATGAGGCGTTGATGATTGACTAAATATTTTAACTATATCTTTATTATCAAATTTTATATCAAAGGGGTAGTTTAATTCGAGTCTTACTTTCCATGGGCTTCCCGGCAAAGTTGTTATGGTAATTTTTCCTGCAGAGACTGGAAGGCTCTCCTCGCTATATTCATAATGCGAGTCTAATTCCCATATTAGATTATCATTTTCACCATCCACTAATACTTGTCCCTTTCCTATCTTTAGCTCTAGCCTTCGCTTGTTTCCTGTTCCTGAATTTATACTCTCATAAATTTTTGCGTCAATCTTTAATATTCCATTAATTGCTTGTTCTATGAGTGCCTTGTCTTGCATTTTTTGGATTTGTGGCGTACTTATTGCGATTAATATACCAATAATTGTTAAACCAATTAGGGTATAAATTACTGTTTCTACCCAAACTTGTGCGTTCTTTTTTTTTGAATGTATTTTACCTCTTTTTATCATTTAAATGAAATACAAAATTACTTTATATATT
>CAZXBY010000051.1:3995-5859 GCA_964639055.1 Candidatus Woesearchaeota archaeon | reverse complement strand
ACTCATATTTATTTTGCTACCTGTTTCTGTGTCGCTTCCAAAAAAGGATAATGGTATTCCGACGTTAACATTAAGTTCAAAAGCTTTTGTATCATTTTTTGATGTTTCGGGGGTAAAGGAGAGATCCATATTCATTAATGGCATTAAGCTATTTATTATGCCGATTGCAACAACTATTGCAAATATTGTTGAAAAGAAGTAGCTTGTTTTTTGTGTTGCTTTGAATTGTGGAGGGATAGATTTTGCTAGTTCTTTTATAAAAGAATCGCCTTTCCCTATTGGGGTGTAGGTTAAAGCAAATTTGTTATCATCTTTTTTCTTTTGCATAAAAGAGAATAAGGAAATGTTTTTTATAAAATTATGGGAAGGCAACTTTTTGTCTTTCTGTTGAGAGAGAATGTTTAGTTTCCTTTTGACCCATTCCCTCCTATTAAGTAAGGGGGAGATGGGTCAAAAAGAAGAAAAAAGTAAGGAGTTTGTAACGGTATTATCTAAAATGAGTAGTACGAAATGATTGATTGGGTATTATGCTATTTCACCGAAACCAATTAGTCTCCAGTGTCCGTTAAAATTTCTGGCGATTCCAATTGATGTGTTTTTTAATGGAACGATTGGAATTTTTAGTTTTAATTCTGAAGAATTCTTTTGGGTTTTTATGACTTGTCCTACGGTAATTGTTGTGTTCATGCTTAACATTAGTAATTCATTGACTCGTAGGTCTTGAATTTTTTCTTGCTTATCTGCTCCTATTATTTCAGGAAATAATTCGTATTTTATTTTAATTGAGTTTGCGATTTCTGGTAATTTATTTTTTAACGATGCTATACTTCCAGAGAGCGCATCGGCTTTTGTTAGGATTGGGTCTAATTCTGTTTCTATTGCTAGACTTCCGCCAGGTGTTGCTTGAGTGATTTGGTGTTCACCTTTTTGCATGGATACAATTTTAGAGTTTACTGTGGTGTATTTATATTCTCCATGTTTTTTGAAAGAGAATCCGGGTTTTATTTCAATTATATCTCCGATTTCTAGTTTTCCTTTTTTTAATGCTCCTCCAAGAATTCCTCCGTGTAGGTTTTTAATATCTGTTCCTGGTTTGTTAATGTCAAAACTTCTTGCTACTAGAAAGATAGGAGTGTCATCTTTAGTTGCTGGGCTTTGTTTTATCTTGGTTAGTTCTTCTAATATTTTGTCAAGATTTATTTCTTGTATTGCGGAAATGGGAATTATTGGAGCATTTTCTGCGATGGTTCCTTTTAGAAAATCTTTGATTTGTTTATAGTTTTGTATCGCTTGGTCTTTTGTTACGAGGTCAATTTTGTTTTGTGCTATTATTATGTTGTTTATTTTTTTGGCTTTTAGGGCGATTAGGTGTTCTTTTGTTTGTGGCTTGATTCCTTCGTTTGCGGCTACTACTAAAATTGCGGCGTCCATTATTGCGGCACCTGAAAGCATGGTTGCCATGAGCATTTCGTGGCCGGGTGCGTCAACGAAGGTTATATATTTTAATGGTTTTCCTTTACTTTTTTTATCGATTGTAAAGGTTTTCTTTTCTTCTTTTATTATAGCGTCTGCATAGCCTAATTTGATTGTGATTCCTCGTTTTAATTCTTCGGAGTGTGTATCTGCCCATTTTCCGGAGAGTTTGTATAGGAGTGTTGTTTTACCATGGTCTATGTGTCCCACTATTCCTACGTTGATTGTTTCTAAATTTGAGATTTCTGTCATAAGTATTTTTAAGTAAATGGGTTTAAAAGTTTACTCTTTTTTCTCCCCGAAAGAACGGTCTCCCTTTGGTCGCTTTCGCCTTAAGGGTTTAAAAGTTTACTCTTTTTTCTCCCCGAAAGAACGGTCTCCCTTTGGTCGC
>CAZXBY010000051.1:0-3895 GCA_964639055.1 Candidatus Woesearchaeota archaeon | reverse complement strand
TTTCGCCTTAAGGGTTTAAAAGTTTATTGAAGGAGTAGAAAATCTATTATGGTTTGATAGGTGATGTTTCTTCGGTTTCATCGTTGGTACTATCCTTTAATGCTTTTGCTTCCATAGTGATATTTTTTATTAGGTCGTATACTCTCATAATTAATTCAACAATTATAATAAATATTAGATAGATAAGTATTTCTCCGAATAAAGTTGGGATTTCTTGTATTCTTGAGAGGTGGCTTGTAATATCAAAGAAGATTGGTTTTGTTAGGGCGACACCTAGAAGAGTAAATGGTAACATTTTTGCTAAATCTTGAGATAGATTTTCGCTGATATAAGAGGTTACTCTTACTGAAGCAATTAATGCGGCTGATATTAATAGTACGAGTTCGAGTGTTAGTTCTTCTGATAATAAGAATATTAGTATGGCTAGTACTGTGAACCAAAAAAATGTCATTATTGGGAGTATGATAACATATTCAATTACGTAAAGGATTATAGCTATTAATTTGAAGACTGTCCCTTTTTCATATTTGTTGTATTTGTTTAGGTTGAGTTCTATTAAGTTTTTTTTGGCTAAAAATCTGTAAAAATAAAATATGAATATAGCATAAATTGCGATTAGAATGGTTAGTGCTAATAATTTTGTGAGTGAGTTTATTTCAAAGATTGTAATGTTTGCGGTTATGCTTTCTAACACCTCTGTTGTAGCCATGGTCAAATAAGGAGTTTGATGTTTTTAAATATTGGGGGGTAAAATAAAAAAATTATTCTTTTTCTTCTGCTTTTGGTTCTTCTGTTTTGAAAAAGTCATCGAATTTTTTTTTGCCTTCTTTTTCAACTTTTGTATTAATTTGTACAGTTTCTAAAGATATTTCTTTGCCTCGAATTGTTTTTCTTAGTCTTAATCCTTTTGGGTTTTTGTTTGTTCTTTTTTTCTTTCCTTCTAATTTCGGTCTTTTGTGCATTCCCGTTTCATAGCTTAGGAGTAGTTTTTTTAATTGAGGTCCTTCTACGTGTAAAAGTCCACAGAATCCAGCTTTGTCACTTGTTCCTGTTATTTTTAATTGATAATCTGATAAGTCTTCTGAGATTAGAGAACCATTTATTGTTTCTCCGATTGAGAGTCCTACTATCTCTTCGTTGTTACTTTCTACTTTGTATGTTTTTCCATTTGAGGCGATATTTATTTTGAAAACCATGAAAGAAGAGAGAATTTTTGCTTTAAAAAGTTGTTGGTTAGGAATAAGGGGGGAGGTCTCTATTTACTTAAGCTTTTTATTGTGTTTGATATTTTTTCTACTTTTATTCCTGCCAAGGTTAAAGCAGTATGAACATTGTCTAATTCTTTTGTCAAACAAGAGCTGATTGTTTTATTAGGTGTCGATTTTACTTTGAGGTATGCTGATTTGGCAAAACCTAAAACACCGATATATTCCAGAATGGCTTGTTCTATTTTTGTGTTTGATTTTTCATTAATTAAAAGATATCGTCTTTTGTCTCTTGCCGAAGGTTTGAGTTTTAGTTGCTTTGTTTTTATTTTCATGTATATTTAGGGAGTTTTGTTTTTTTATTTGTTTGTTTTTATTTGTTTGGATATATTTTTAAGTTTTTTTGCTGTGCTTTCTTTTTTTGGTTTTATTAAAAGGATGATGAAAATGATTATTGCGATTATTATTACTACCACTGAAGCTATAATTATTAAGAGATTATTTCTGATTTCTTTAGATATGATTTGTTGTTTGGTTGTTGTTGTATCGGGTGTTGCGTTGACGCCGTGGAAAATGAGTGGTTTATAGTCAGGGTTTCTTTCTTGGATTTCTTTTATTGTTATTTCTGCATTTGTCAAAGTTATTTTTCCAACTTCAACTAAAAGGTCTAGATATTCGGGTGTTGTAAGGTTGAATTTTTGAGTAGTATTTTCTTGCATTATAATTATTATTGGTGTGCTTTTTATTGTTATGTTGATTTTGCTTTCGTTGATGTTATTAATAGTTAATGAATGGTTTTCTACCCTTAGTGTGAAATAAATTTTTTCTTTTTTCTTGTAGGTTTTGGTATATCCGGTTTTTATTTGTGAGGATGATATTGGGTTATTTATTGTTCCATTTATTGGGGTTGTTGTGCTTCCTCCTCCTCCTCCTCCTCCAGTATTGCTGCTTGTTGTAATTGCTTCAGCTGTTATTGTGAAAGAATTTTGAGCTGAGATATTAGAATTCTCTGCTTGGTCTGTACAGTTTATTTTCCAATTATATGTTTTTGGAGTTAGGGTTCTTGTAAAATTGTTTGTAATTGTGTAATTTGTTATTATTTTTGATGTGTTTATTACATTATTAAACAATAGAGAACAATTTGCATTTTCGTAATTGTCTGATATGTTAAAGTGAAATATTTTATCTATAGAGTTTGAGGTTACTGATGTTGGCGATGATATTATTGTTAAGTTTGGATTAAGGGTTTCGTAGGTGATTGTATAGTTATCGGTTTGACTTGAATTTGAAATGTTATTTAGAGTTTTACAATTCCATGAATAATTTGTTTCTGTTGGTAATGTATAATTGAAGGTTGTTGTATTTGTGGTTCCAGTGATATTTGTTGTTGTGTTGTAAACTAATGATGTTGAGTTAAAGATATAAAATGTTATGTTTGAAAGTTGTTGGCTTGGTAAGCTTTGGCTTGTGCAACTAAAATTGGTTGCGTTTTGGTTTGTGAATGTATTATTTGTTGGTGAGTTTATAGTTGTTGATGTTTCTCCAATTGTCAATGTATAATTGTTTGCTATATACGTATTATTGTTTTGATCGTATGCTTGCAAAGTCCAATAGTATTTTTCACTTAGTGGTAGGTTAGTCATGTTTATTTGATATTCTGTATTTTGTCCTGTTTGGTTTGTTGAAGTTTGGTTTATTAGGGAGGTTGAATTCCATAGAAAAAATGTTAAGTTTTTTAGTTGTAGGTCTGTTATGTTTATTGTGAATGTTTGGTTTGTGTTTGAAGATATACTATTATTTTCTGGGGTAATTAGTGTTACATTTGGAGAGATTGCGTCTAGAGAAATTATTGCATCATAGATGTTTATTCTGGAATAATTAATTGAACTGTATGTTATGTTTTTACCAGTGTTATAGAAAATTGTTTCCACTTCTGAAGGGGTTTTGTATTGAGTAGTTAAATTTAAGAATTGTTTCAAAATGCTGATAGTGCCGGCGATCATTGGGGTGGACATTGATGTTCCGGAGCAGATTGAGTAAAGGCCGGTACAGGAACATCCTGCTGGGCAACTGGACGGGTCGGAAAGTGTAGAATTTATTGAGCTCCCAGGGGCGACCAGTTTTACTAAAGAGTTAATATTAGCGTATGAAGCTATAGCGTCGACTTTCGTTGTGGCTGAAATAATTGTTACGTTGGGTAGACAAGCTGGCCAAGAAATGTGGGTCTTATTATTATCGTTCCCAGAAGCGATAACGACGGAGATGTTTTTAGTGGTTGCGGCGTTGATCTGGGTTTGAAGGCTTGGGGTTAAAGATGAACATCGTGTGTCATAGCAAAGGTTTGGATAAAGAGAACAGTCTGCACCTAAACTTGCGCTTATTACGGTGATGTTATAAGTTTCGGCGTTGTCGACGCACCATTGTACTGCGCTTGTTAGGTCTACATCATTTCCTACGTTTGAGTCTGATAACACTTTTACTGCGATTACTTTTGAGTCGGGTGCTATTCCTTTAGTGCCGCCGTTCGCGGTGATTATACCAGAAACGTGGGTGCCGTGACCGTGACCGTCTGAAGCATTATTTTCTTCTGTTCCTCCGCCTGGACAACATCCACCGGAGTTGTCGCACCAACATTTTTCTGTCAAGATTTCGCCTACTAAATCTGGGTGGCTAGCGTTTACTCCTGTGTC
>CAZXBY010000050.1:0-5994 GCA_964639055.1 Candidatus Woesearchaeota archaeon | reverse complement strand
GGCCCTAAAATGTATTTTGCTATTCAATCTCTTATAATACTCCAAAATGAATTGGACGTAAGAAAATTTTAGATGTAAAATCTTGATTGAATTTTACTCATACCTTAATGCATCTACTGTATTTGTTTTTGATGCGTTTATTGCTGGGAATACGCCAGAAACTGCACCGGTTATTGTTGCAAATAATATGCAACCAACAAAAAGATAAATGGGATATGAGGGGGATAAAAAACTCCATCCTAATTGAACTAATATTATCTTTGCGATGGAAGTAAATACCCAGCCACAAAAGACACCTACAGCCCCTGCGACAAATCCTAAAAGTGAAGATTCAAACAAAAAGATTTTGAATATTTCACTATTCCTTGCCCCAATGGCCTTTAAGACTCCTATCTCTTTGTATCTTTCTAATACTGATGTTATCATTGTATTTGCTGTATTGACTGATGAAACTAGAACAGAGATTAAGGCTATTAAAATAATGAAGCCAATAACTATATTCATTGCCCCAAGATAGCTATCTAACAGCTCTTGGTATGATTGCACTACGAAGTCTTCTTTCCCTTCTTTAAGCCCTCTTGCCCTTCTTAGATTTTGTTCGGCTTTTTCTACAATATTGTCCATATCTTTTGCATCTCCTTCGGCTAAAAGCATACCGTAACTTGTTGTGTCTGGGAAAAGCTCTTCATAATAATCGTTCGTAATGTATATATTTGAATCATCTTGAGGATTTCCAATTTCTTCAAAAAACCCAACAATACTTAAGTCAATACCTTGAATATTTATTTTGTTACCAACATCATAACTTTTTGGGAATATTTTATCTTCTATTAAATAATTATATCCGAGGACAACTTTTTTTGAGTCCCCTCTTCTTAAGTCTCTTCCTTTTATAATTTCGACATTTGAGAGCTCTATTATTATTGGATAGTCTGGATCATATGATGTTATGAAAACATATTTTTTTGTTGAGTCTTGTTTTATTTCTGCACTTTTTATATACAATCCCGTTGCAATTGAGACTCCTGGTGTTTTTTTCAGAGCTTTTATATCATTATCTGTTAGTGGAAATGAAGAGCTTAGACCTGGAACCGTTCCCCCTTTGGATTGAACTAAAATCTTATTTGCTGAAGAGCTGGATGTTATTTCATCTATATATTGGTAAAGACCGAGACCAAAACTAACAAAAATGAATAAGGTTGCAATACCTATTAGAATTGAAAAGACTGTCAAGAGACTTCTTGATTTACTTGCTCTTATGTTTCTTAGTGAATAATTTATATTTTCTTTACTTATCATCCTCTTAATGCCCTCACTGGATTTTGTCTTGCTGCTCTCATGGCTGGAGATATACCTGATATTGCTCCCACAAAAAAGCTTCCTAATAATGTTAAGAAAACCAATCTGTAATCAATTTGTAAAGCTAATTCTGAGCCTAGAAAAGAATTCAATCCCACAATTCCACCCATACTTATTAATGTACCAAATATTGCACCGATTATTCCACCTATTAGGCCTAATAACCCTGCTTCGATAAAAAATTGATAAAATATTTGAATATTTTTTGCTCCAATTGCTTTCATTATTCCTATTTCTTTTCTTCTTTCTACTACTGATGTTGTCATTGTATTGACTATTCCTATTGCGCCGACAAAGACCGATATCATGGCTATTATTATTACAAATATTTTAACGCCTGTTATTATGCTGTTTACTGATTCCATTGTTGCTTCGGGTGTTGATACTTCAAAGTCTTCTTCACCTTCTTTTACTCCTCTTGATTTTCGCAGAGCTTTTTCTAGGTCTATTTTTGTTTGATCCATCTTTTCTTTGTCTCTTAATCTAACTCCTATTATATCAATATTCTCTCCGTAATTCATTATATCTTTTAGGTCTTCATCATTCATTAGAATAATATTATCAAAAATCATGCTTCCTGTTTTTTCTAATATTCCGGTTACCTTGAAATTTTTATCTTGGATTAATACTTTGTCTCCTATTGAAATTTCTTTTCCTAAGCCTGCTTTATCTACATAGAAGTTATAACCTAAAACAACTTCATTATTATCATTCGCTTCTAAGAGCTTTCCTTCTAGGGGCTCAACATTTAATATTTCATATATAAACCTCCTTTCTTCACTGTCTGAAGCAATATTTGTTGTAGACTTAAAGGTGAGCATGTCATTATATTCTAATTTAACTGTTGGAAGATTTCTTCGAATTGCCATCTCAACATTTCTTACTTTTCTTATTTCATCTAAATCTTTGGTGGTTAATGGTGTTGCAACTCCGCTTCCTGGGGGGCCTAAGGTTATACCTCCGGCTTGAATACTTATTACTTCAGTAGAACTTATTCCAAATTGGGCTGCTATTGCTGCTTCAAGTGCATTTCCTAGACCTATTAGGGCGACAACTGCCATTACTCCTATAAAAATTCCTAGTAAAGTTAACCAAGTTCGAATTCCACGATGTTTTAAGTTCTTAAGAGCCATTACCCAATATTCTTTTTTCATTTGTCACCTTATTTTTTTAAAGGATGAAGAGTTTTTATAGATTGTTAAAAGATAAACCTTTTTAAAGAGAGATTAAATTATTAAAAAATGATTAACATTAATTATGGTATGGCATATCAGTATATGGTTGTTTTGCCAATAGTGCAAGAAAAAAGAGAATTGGAAACGCCGAAAGATAAGTCATACTTAGTTGAACCTGTTTCAAACGTGGAAGGTTCTAATGTTCGTAAATTAAGAAGGGATGACGGGTTGGGTAGAAATGTTGATATTTATTGTTAATTATCTCTTTTTATTATTATTCGTTATTTTTGATATTTTCCCATCTGTCATCCAATAAGATGTTGAAGCATATTCTTTTGCTAAATCTGGGTCATGCGTTACCATTACAATTGTTTTTCCTTCTTTATTCAATTTCTCTAAAAAATGCATAACTATTTCTCCTGTTTTTGAATCTAGGTTTCCGGTTGGTTCGTCTGCTAAAATTACTTCGGGGTTATTTGCTAAACTTCTTGCTATTGCAACTCTTTGTTGTTGACCTCCTGAAAGTTGGTTGGGATAATGGTCTCCTCTGTCTTCTAGATCAACTAATTTTAATAATTCATTTCCTTTTATTATTCTTTCTTCTTCAGAATGCCCTTGAAACACCATTGGTAAAACAATATTTTCTCTTGTTGTTAGGTTTGGTATTAAATTAAATTGCTGGAAAATAAATCCTATCTTTTGTCCTCTTAATTGGGCTAAATCGGATTCGCTCATTTCGCTAATGTTTTTTCCGTCTAAAAATATCTTTCCTTTTGTTGGGATGTCAAGACTTCCAACGAGATTCATACTTGTCGATTTTCCGCTACCACTCTGCCCCATAATTGCAACAAACTCACCTTCTTTAATTTCCAAATCTATGTTATCAACCGCCTTTACTATATTGTCTCCCATATGATAATGTTTTGATATTCCGACAAGTTTAATCACAGGTATGCTCTTTTTCATAAGTTAGATAAGAATTAATTCTTTTTAGGGTTTTTGGTATTTATATTTCTTAAGGAACATGTTCTTTTCTCAAAGGCTAATCCTATCAGAAATCCAATTATTGCTAAACCAAGCAAGAGAAGATATCCTGAAGGTTCAATAAAAGGAAAGGTAAAAAAGGAGCTATCAACTAGTACTCTTTGGATAGAGCTATTAACTGGGCTCCTTTGTATAGAAAGGAATAAGGCAATAATTATCCAAAGCAAAAATAAAACTATGCCAATAATTAATCCAAACCATCTCTTTTTCATACGTTATTAAAATGTTACGTTTATTTAAGTTTAATCATAAAACTTATAAAGCCATTTTTCACTATTTTTATATGATTATCCCTATTAGATGTTTTAGCTGTGGAAAACCAATTGCTCAGTTATATAACCAATATAAAAAAATGGTTGAAGGTGGAAAAAGCCATAAAGATGCTTTGGACGAATTAGGCCTTGAAAGGTATTGTTGTAGAGCTCAAATTCTAGGAAATACGGATACGCTTGAATTGGTTAATAAATTTAAGAAGTTTTGATTTTTTTGGAAATCATTGCGCTGTTTTAATACTATTTTTCCACAATAAATTGAAATATTTTTTATAAGAGTCTGCAAGCACCTTGCTTTTATTAGAATGGCTTAATATTTATAAAATAATCTAAAATTAGAAATTTACATCTTAATATAAATTTTTCTTAAACGTAATAAAGTTTTATTTTCTTAAATCATTTTTATTTATTAAATATGCCACTAAAAAAATTCCCTATTCCTTCAAAGACATTCCCAATAGTTTCTCCTGTTTTTGCAATAAATCCTTCTTGCCCTATTCCAGGTCCTGTTCCTGCATCGTCTCCAAATTCAGAACTAGCATCTGCACACACGACATCAATAATACAATCCCATCCTTGCCCAGATGGACCCTCAATTATTTCGCCATAACAATGTTCACAAGTTTGGCATTCTGCTTCTTTTGCAGTTATTTCTTCGTCATTTAAACAAGGTCCTTCATATAAATATGCACACTCTCCAGCACATCTTTGGCAAACTGCATTTCCTGTTTCTCCTTCTTGGCTATTACCACAGATAGCTGATGGATCTTCTTTTGCAACACAATTAGAAATGCATAATTGCTCTTCGCTCATTTCACTTTCATCGGGAGCATCGCCCCTCATTTCACATTTCTCTTCACATTTTTCAAGATTATTATTTTGACATTCAATATCATATTCTGAACACCCTATTATAATACACTCTTGCATACATCCTTCTCCTTCGTCTGCTGCCTCTGGTTTTGGCTCAACACCACAACGATTCATGCACATTTCCTCAGAATTCTTTTCAGATACAACACATTGATGTAAACATTCGCTTTCTTCTACACTTGGACCTCCAAAACCCTCATTAATAACATTCCCAGTAAGTTGAATATATCCTACAAAAATTAAAATAGCTAAAATAATTATTCCAATCCAGAACCAATCTTTTTGCAAATAACCATCCCTCTCTTTTTTATCCATAAAAATATCAAGAGAGGCTTGTTTAAATAATTTTTGAAATATTAGATCTTAAATTTTAACACCCGGTATGTATAGTTGTATGTTCCTACTTTTGGATAAAAATTATAAATGCCCAAACCGAGCACTAAATCTTACATCGAATCAATCGGCGAAGCAACCTTCTTCAATTCTTCTCTTGAGATGTGGGTGTAAATCTACTCCAAACTTCCCTTAATCTCTTCAAGTATCGCTTTAAACATTTCATCGGTTACTTCGTGTGTGTCTGTTCTGTCATAATGGGCTCCGAAATCTTTGTCTGGAAAAGTTTCTTTATTGAAATTTACGGGGTTTCTATATCGTGGTCTAAAATGAAAATGGACATGAGGTTTATGGCCCTCCCCTTTGAATGCGTTGTTCATCAAACAAGACCAATTAAACATTGTTGCATCAAAATTTTTTTTCATAACATTCTCTAGATTGATTACTACATTCTCTCGAAAATCTTCCCACTCTTCTTTTGTGAGTTTTGACATTTCACCGCAGTCACTTTTTACATCAATTACACATCTTCCGATTGTGTTTTGATTATCTGTGAGTTTGACTACCCAATAATTAGTTTCAAAAATTATATTGTTTCTCATGGAATGTTAGGAAGAATAAAACTTATAAAATTAACTAAAGAAACTCAAAATACCCTTTTGAATAAAATAAATAGATATCCCTATTATAATAAATAATGGAGCTTCTGCTACAATCATTGAAAAGATAATTATTACTGAAAGTATATCAAGCATACTTGCTATATCTCCTCCAAAAACAAATGGAAGTGCTTTCAAAAAAACAATAAATGCTAAAACTAAGATAAAAAACATTGGTATTATATCATACAAACCTTTCATTATTAATAACATTCCAAGGGATAAATCTATATTGCCCAAAAAACCTATAAAATTAATTTTATTTATTTTAAATTTTTT
>CAZXBY010000049.1:0-6065 GCA_964639055.1 Candidatus Woesearchaeota archaeon | reverse complement strand
CCTGACGACAAACAGGACAAGAATCTAAATTCAAAATATCATCCCTTAACTTCTCCTCTCTTTCAATCTCATCCTGCAAAACCGCACACCTTTTCTCAATCTTTAAAACCTTCTCTTCAAATGAAAAAATATTACTCTTAACTTCTTCAATTTTCTGCCGCGTCTTCAACTTCAAATCCTCAACCGCCTCAATAGATTTAGCAAATCTAATTTCATCATATAACACATTCAAATTTTGTTCAATTAATTCAACCTCCTTCTTTGACGTTAATAAAAATCTCTCCTTAATATCCCTCCCATGTTCCAAATTAGACAAATCCGATTTCAAAACATAAAACCTTCTTCTCTGCTGTTCCAAAACATCAAATTTTTCCTGCAAATTTTTCTGCTCATTCTGTCGTTTCTTAATCTCAGGACTCGAAGTCTGAATTTCGTCAATCTCTTTTTCCAAAACCTCTTTTTTTAAATCAAACTCTCTAACCTTATTCCTGCCTTCACCAATTCTATTTTTAAAATTTTCAAACCTAACATCCAATCCAGCAATATCAACCTTCAAATCACTAATATCCTTATGCAAAACATCCTGTTCATTAGAAGTTATATCCTGAATTTTCTTATTAAAAATCAAAATTTTAACCTGTAATTCTTCAATACCCACATCCTTCTCCCTCGCCTTCAACTTCAACGCCTCAATTTCCTTATAATTATTTTCAAGTATTTTATTCACCCCCCAAACATCCTTTTCTTTTTCACGACAAGAATTAGAAATCAGAGTCTTCTTACACATCTTAATACTATTCTCCAACCTTTGAAAATTTAGAGCATCCTGCTTCTCTCTCTCTAAATTTCTCAAATATGCATTCCTTTCCTTTAAAACAGCACCAACCTCCTTCAACTTTTCATCCGTCTTTTCCAACTCCTTCAAAGATTTCACTTTCCTAGTTTCATAAATACTTATTCCAGCAACATCCTCAATTATTTTCCTTCTATCTTCTGGAGAAGCCTTAACAAGCGACTGAATCTCTCCCTGTAACACAATATTAAACCCATTAGGATCTATCCCTCCATGACTCAAAAGCTCTAACAATTCCTGCCTCGTTTTTGTAAAATTATTAATCTTATAAATAGACTGACCATTTTTCCTAACAATTCTCTTAATAGAAACTTCCTGAACATCAACAGCAAAAGTTTTGTCAGCATTATCAAAAATCAATTCAACCGAAGCCTCATTCGCCCCTTTATACATTTTATTTCCACTAAACAACAAATTAGCCGCCTTAGCCGCCCTAATTGATTTAATACTTAGCCTTCCAAGAACAAAACACAAAGCATCAGTAATGTTTGATTTTCCACTACCATTCGGCCCCACAATAACATTCATAGCATCATGAAATGGGATTTCTGTTTTTCTAGCAAAACTCTTAAACCCATGAATCACCAACCTCTTAACATATGTCATATTATTACAAAAAAGAAAACCTACTTTTTAAGGATTATTAATCCCATAGCTCTATTCTAAACCAATTGACATTTTAATTTTCTTTATAAATCTCATTTTTTCTCTTATCTATTTGATCTATTTCCCCCTTAATAAATAAGAGGAAATAGATCAAATAGATTTTCATTAAAAGCAATAATCTCCATTTTAGAAAAACATTATTTCAAATAAAAATAATAAATTTATAAAGAAAACTGATTTCATTCGCAATAAATGAAAAAAATAGAAAAATTAAAACAAGAATCCAAAGATTTCAGCATAAAAGAAGGCTTCTTTACAACTATTAGCACCTCTCTAAGCCATGCCTATATAATCCCCTTTGCAATCGCAATCAATTCAACTAATTCCTTAATCGCAATGCTCTCATCTATTCCCGGATTACTAGGTCCACTAAGTCAGATGTTTCATTCAAGACTAATTGAAAAGTACAAAAGAAAACAAATTGTCTCAACATTTAAACTATTCGAAATCATATCATTCATTCCCTTAATTGTTATTGCAATATTTTACTTTCTAAATATAATACCAAACACCTTACCATTTTTTCTATTATTTTTCTTCTCACTTTCCTTATTTATAGCTCAAGCAGGACATCCTGCCTGGTTCTCATGGGTAGGTGATTTAGTTGATAAAAAAGAAAGAGGAAAATGGTTCGCAAAAAGAACATTCATTTTTGGAAGCACAACACTCATCTTTAGCATAATCGGAGCCCTATTTCTTGATTTTATACAAAAAAGAACTGAACTAATGATTGGTTTCATCATCCTATTTATTCTAGCATTAATAGCAAGAATAATTGCCCTAATGTTTTTAAGAAAGCAATACGAACCAAAAATTAAATTAAAGAAAGAATATTATTTTAGTTTTTCAAAATTCACAAAAAAATCATACAAAAACAATTTTGGAAGATTTACCATTTACCGAGCACTAACCGCCCTAGCCGTAAACATAGCATCTCCTTTCTTCGCAATCTATATGTTAAAAGAACTTGACTTTAGTTATACACTATTTATGATTGTCACATTATCTCAAACACTCTTTTCCTTATTAGTGATAAAATACTGGGGAAAATTCTCTGATAAATTCGGAAACTACGAAGTCCTAAGAATAAATATGATCTTAATATCAATAATCCCATTCTTATGGATATTTTCAAAATCTCCAATTTATCTTATTTTTGTCCCTCAATTAATCTCAGGAATTGCATGGGCAGGGTTTGAACTTGCTACAGGCAACTATATCTATGATGCAGTCACCCCTCAAAAAAGAGCCCTTGCAGTTTCATACTTCAATCTATTCAGAGGAATCGGTGTTTTCGTCGGTGCAGGAATAGGAGCTCTTCTAATAGAATACATAGCTATTGACTTCATGAATATAATATTTTTCATCTTCATTATCTCAGGAATAACCCGAATTATTGCAGGACTAATAATGCTTCCCTACATAAAAGAAGTAAGAGATGTAAACAAAGTTCAAAGTTCAAAAGTCCTAAAAAATCTTTCATTTAGATTCCTAAGAATACCTTCATTTCAAGGAATTTCTGAATACAGATTCAAAAACAATACAATAACATCAAAAAAATAAAAAAAGTAATTCAAAAAAAATTCACAGATAGAATAATTTCTTTTGGTCGCACTTATCGGCAATTTTTTTATAAGTGCTCCAACTCTTTCTAATCAACGAATCATACTTCTTTTCACCAAAAGTCTCAACCAAAAAATCTTTAGTCCTAGGATCCGCCGGATACCCACTCCCAAAATTAACGCCCAACTCCTTCTTTAACTCTTTTAATCTTTCCTCTCTTGTTTCTTTTGCAATAATTGAAGCCGCAGAAACACTAGGATGATAAAAGTCTGCCTTATGCTCACAATGTAAATCAACTAAATCCTTCTTAACAATAGTATCCATCAAATAATCACCCCACGCCTTTATGTTTACACTCGGACAATCAACAACCACCTTAACCTTTTCAGTTTCATCCTTCATTAAATTATTAATGACAAGCCCACATTTCACCGCCTCCAAATTATTCAAATTAGGAAACTCGTCAATCTCTTTGGGCTCAGCAATTTCAACATGATATTTATAATCCTCTCTAAATATCTTCACCAGCTTGCCCCTCTGAGCACGTGTCAAGAGTTTGGAATCCTTTGCACCCCTTGCCTTCAACTCAACCTCCTCTTTTTCATCATCAACCATAAGCCCAGCAAGAACCATCGGCCCTAGAACAGGCCCCCGTCCCGCATCATCAATACCAATCTTTTTCATAAAACAAAAAAAAGAAAGAACTTTATAAAACTATTTTAATGCTCACTCTTTCGACCCTTCTGCAACCTTCCCAATCCAGATCGTGGCAAACACAGCAATTATCGTAACAATCACAGCATACATCCACGGTCCTCCAGACGAAAGAGCACATAAAGACCCAGCACCTTCAGCTCCACACGGTCCTTTAAAAAGAACCTTAATCGCATCATTCCAAGCAAGCGCGGCAACAAGACCAAACGCAGCAGTAACCAAAGCGGCAAGTTTTTCTACAACATCTTTTTTCATACATTACACCTCCAAAATACCATATTTCAACATATATATATAATTATCTAAAAGAAATAGCGGGGAGTAGATTTTACTCAAAATTTGCATCTCACAACAAAAGAAATATAGGATGTTGTTAAAAGCGAATTACTCGCTACTAACCTCTTCTCGGTCATTAGTTCAAAGAAATAGCGGGGAGTAGATTTGAACTACTGACCTCGAGGTTATGGGCCTCGCGAGCTGACCTGACTGCTCCACCCCGCTATTAAAATACCATCAGCATATACGTTTTTAAGGATTGCTATTCTTATTTTTTGTATGTCAGGAACAGGTGAAGGAAAAATTCTTTTAGGAAAAGCGAACGTTTATTTACACGTCAAAGGCAAAAGTAAAGCAACAGTAACCCATATTGATATAGAACTTGATAAACTCAACGAAATAATCAAACCAAAAGAAAATTCTTTTGTTGGAGCCAAAGAAGGTGGAATTTTTATTGGACTAAAAAGTCCCATGATAAAAAGAGCCGAAAAAATAGCAAAAGAAAAAGGAGAATTAAAATGAATCAAAAAATCAATTATTTAATAGACACACTTCTAGTTATCTGTCTTTTAGCAATCACAATAACAAGCTTAGTCCTTTTCTTCTCTTTTCAATCAGCATCACCGGGAATCGAACGAACAATTTCTTTTTTTGGAACATCCAAAAAAGAATGGCTGCCATGGCATAGTTTCTTCGGACTAGCCATGATGATACTAATGTTTTTACATATCATATTACACTTCAATTGGTTCAAGGCAATGACAAAGAACTTATTAAAATCAATCCAAAAATAAATTATTATTTATAAAACATATGCATCTTTAGTAAAATCTAAAACTTTATAAGTAAAAATCTGTTCACTTTTTCATATGTGGGGATGCCGGAGTGGCCAAACGGGCTGGACTTAAGATCCAGTAGCTTATGCTTACGGGGGTTCGAATCCTCCTCCCCACATAAAGCTTTATAATTATCAGATAATATTTATTTTCATACTCATTGCTTCCGTAGCTCAGTTGATAGAGTACTTGCCTCGTAAGCAAGGGGTCGTGGGTTTGAACCCCACCGGAAGCTTATTCAAACACACGACAAGTCGAGGGTAAGCAAAACGCTTTGAGCAACATTAGAGATTAAACTATGTTACAAAATGCAAATTTTAAGAAAAGGAGACTCAGGCCGGAAGCTTCTTTCTTCAAACATGCGAATTTACAACTCTCCTTAAATTAATAAATATCATTGATATAAGCTCCAATTTATTTTAGTTTTTAACTGGGAGAAGTCTCAACACAGAAGGAATAGTAACCATAATAAAACAAAACAAAATCGACAAAAAATATAAAATGATTCTATGGTAATAAAATCCCCATAATATTTAAAAATATAACTTCTTTTTTACCTAACATGGAAGGATTTGACTTAAGAAAATATCAAAATGAAGGCGAAGAACACGCAAAAATCAAAACAATAATGGGAAAAATCCTTTCCGGTAGAGATGGCTACGAAGCAATAGTTGAAAAAAAGAAAGAGAAGGTTCTGTGCCCAAAATGCAATTGGCACCTAGAAGGTGGAGAAAAATTCTGCCCCGAATGTGGCGAAAAAATATAAAACAATTAAAAAGTCCTTTCCCTCTATAGCTTCAAAATTTAATACAAACACAAAACTCTTAAAACCCCCAATTCTTTTTCTTTCATTATGACAAAACTAGCAATAATCAACAAAGAGAAATGTAAACCAGAAATTTGCAATAAAGAATGTAAGAAATACTGCCCAGTAGAAAGAAAAGAACAAGATTCATGCATCATAGTCTCAGACAAAGCACAAATAGATGAACACACATGCATCGGATGCGGAATTTGTCAAAAAAAATGCCCCTTTGAAGCAATAGAAATCATTAATCTCCCTTCAATCAACGAAAAAAGCCTAGTCCACCGTTACGGGAAAAATGGATTCGCACTTTACAGCCTCCCAACCCCAAAACCTGATACAATCCTAGGAT
>CAZXBY010000048.1:0-6265 GCA_964639055.1 Candidatus Woesearchaeota archaeon | reverse complement strand
TAAATCAACTTGTAAAGTATTGAATTCTCCTTGTTCTTGTAATGGTAGAGTTTGTCGTGAAGGTCAATTTTGTCATGGTAATTATGGTTGTAGTGATGAAGGTAGCACTGTTCAGGCAGCTATGTATTGTGAAGAGTACCTTGGTTCTTCTTTTGTTCCTGCTGAAAAATGTGAAGTAGATAAATCAACTTGTAAAGTATTGAATTCTCCTTGTTCTTGTAATGGTAGAGTTTGTTCTGAAGGTCAATTTTGTCATGGTAATTATGGTTGTAGTGATGAAGGTAGTACTATTCAGGCTATGAGTAGTTGTCAAGAGTTTCTTGGTTATTCTTTTGTTCCTGCTGAAAAATGTAAAGTTGATGCTACAATGAAGGTGTTAAATCCTCCTTGCTCTTGTCGTGATGATGGTGATGAGGTATGTTATGAAGAACAATTGTGTATTTATGGAAAAACAGGATGTGATAATTTATGATATTAAAGAATAAACGAGGGCAGTTGATGGATTTATTTTTAGTTTTTACTACACTTGTTTTTTGTTCTATTGTTATGATTGTTTATTTACAGGCAAACTCAGCTTTTAATGCATCTTTGGTTTCTCCTGTTAAAGTCTTAGAGCTAGGGGATAGTCAGTTATTGTTTGAACAGGAGGAATATGTTTCGTTGAGAGGTATTTATTGTGATTTAAAAAATAATGCAGAGATTATGAAGAAACGATTTTGTTTAAGTTTTAATGGATTTGAAAATAAGGGGTTTTTATTGAATGACAATTTCCCCTTGGAAGGAATGGAGGGGTTAACGAGTGATAATTTATGTGAAAAGGTTTATAATTTTAATGTTGACGGTGTTAATTTGAAAGTAGAGCGTGGTGGATTGGGTAAAAGGTTTATGTTGGAGGCACAAAAAGATGAGGGGATTAAATTTAATGTTGGATTTGAATATGTTTTTTTAAAGGAATATTTATTAACGGAGAGTGATTGCGAATAATATGGATTATGGTGGAACAGATAAGCGAAGAACAAAGAAAGATTTGAAGAGGAAAAGGCTTGCTCGTGGATATAAGCGTGGGGGACAGTTTAGAACGATGGAGGTGGATGAGTTAAAGGGTGGGGGTAAGGAAAAAAAGGGAAAGGATAAGGAAAAGAAAAAGACAAAAAAATATTGATATATGAGAAATGATTATAAAGTATGGTTGATTTTTAAAAAAAGGTGATTGATGATGTATATGTTTTTATTTTGGGTGTTTTTGGTAGGTATATTGATTGCGACATCGCAGGATTTGAAGAGGCGAGAGGTTGATAATTGGTTGAATTTTTTAATATTGGTTTTTGGTATTGTTTTTATTTTATTTATGGCGATAGGTTTTTGTGATTATGATTTATTGCTTCAGGGGATGGGAATGTTGTTGTTAGGTTTTGTTTTTATGAATTTATTTTATTATGGTCGTGTTTTTGCGGGTGGAGATGCTAAGCTTTTATTTGCTTTGAGTATTTTTTTTATTGGAGGATCGTTTTTTGAATCTTTTTTGAACTTTTTTGTTTTTATTTTCTTTTTATTTTTTTGTGGGGGGATTTATGGTATGTGCTATTCGTTTGTTTTGTATGGGGCACATTTTAGAAAAAGTAATATTGCTATAAAAAAATATTTGATTAAGTATAAATTTTTATGGTTTTTTATTGTTGGAATTGTTTTTTTATTTTTTGGAATTTTAAATAATTTGCTTTTTATCTTTGGATTTTTTATTATTTTTGCTCATTTATTATTTTCGTTTGCCAAAGGGCTAGAAGAGGTTGTTATGATCAGAGATATTAAGGGTAGTGATTTGAGAGAGGGGGATTTGCTGGTGAATGATGTAAGAGTAGGAAAAAGAGTAATTAATGCTTCTTTTGATGGAGTTGATAATGAAGAGATTGAACTTTTGAGGAAAAAGAAAAAGGTGAAAATTCGTGATGGTATTCCTTTTGTTCCTGCCTTTTTGTTTGCTTTTATTTTGTATTATTTTTATTCGGGATGGTTTGGCTTTTTGTTGCAGAAAATTTTTGGTTGGTAATTTTTTTACATATTAAATGATAATCAAGGGATTCGTGGAGGCATTTGTGGTAATTTAGGGTATTTGGGTTTCTTGATTTTTATTGTTTTCTTACTGGTTTTTGTTTTAGGTTCTTTTTGAATAGATTTGATAGTTCTTTTTTTGACGGATAAATCTTTTTGCATTTTTTTTAATTCATCTTCAGTTGCTGTTTTTCTTTTGCTTGTATCTGTTTTATCATAAATTGGTATTAGTTCTATTAGGGCGTGGTTGTTAATGGATGTAGGATTTATTTTTATGTCGTTTGGTTTATATTTGGTTTTTATTTTTTTTGCTATTTTTTTTGCTAGTGTGAATGTGTTTGATGGTAGTTTTGTAGTTTCTGTGTGATTTTTTGGTATTATTAGGCTATGTCCTTTTGAGATTGGATTGATTTCGAGGATTGCTATGTTGTCTTTATTCTCATCGATTTTCATTGATTTTGTTTCTTCGTTTGCCATTGAACAAAATAGGCATATTGGTTCTTTTGATGTTGAGATTGGTTTATTTGCTGAGATTGGCATTTCTACTTCTTCAACTTTTGGAGTGTTGTCAAGTTTGATGAGGGTTTTTAGAAGGTTTATTTTTTGTGCTATTTCTTCTAATTCTTTTGGTGTTATTTTGATTTTTTTTTCGAGGTCGGTGTTATCATATAATGGAATTACATTGAGAATTGTATGTCCCATTACTTTTGTGGCTCTTGTTGTGATATCGTTTGGTTTTAATTCTTCTAAAATTTTTCCTCCGATTTTGAATGCTAGTTCTTGAGTTTCTTTTGTCGGTTCGCTATCATGTTTTTTTGGAATTATGAGTGTGTGACCATGGGATATTGGGTTTATATCTAGAACTGCTATTGAATCATCGTTTTCTGCTATTTTAATGGATGGGGAATTTCCTTCTATTATTGAGCAGAATACACAGGCATTATCATCAAGGTGGCTTAATTGATTTTTTTTGATGAATTCTTCAATTTCTTCATTTTTCATTTCATCGATTTGTTTCTTGACTTGAGGGCGAGATTCTTCGGGAAGATTATTTAATTGTTTAAGAAGTTGTTCTTTTACTTGTTTTGCTTGTTCGTTTGTTATTGACATATAAGAATGGGGGATAAGTTAGTTATAAAATTATTGGACGCTTAATAAGAAAGAAAAAATATTTTTATCCGAGAGCTCGTCTGTAGTCAATCATTTCTACAGAAGATACGCCTTCAACTTCTTGGATTGCGTTTCCTACGTTATCAATTTCTTTTTCTTCTGGAAAGGCAAATGAAAGAATAAGTGCTTTTAATCCGAATGCTATTGGTTGTTCTTCGGATGAACTTGGTATGCCACCCAATTCTGTTATTTTTTTTTCAGCTTCAGTTTTTAATTTTTCTAGGTCTATGTCTGGGCTTTGCGGCATTATTTTGTATTTAATTGCGCTCATTTGTACCATTTTTTTTATTTTTATGGACCTCTGTGTCCGCATTCGCATTTATATTCAATAGATAATCCTCTACATTTGTCGCATCTTGTGATTTCTTTTTTACATTTTGGACAGGGAAATCTTACATTCTGTGGCTTTTTTTTGTTGCAACTAATACATTTTTCCATAGTGGTTTAAATTTTTTAGGGTTTAAAAATGTATGGGGCTTCAAGAAGATAGAGTTTTGATTTAGTCTTTTAATCTCAATAATTTTTAAATAGGGAGCTGAATATGAGGAAGTATGCAAAATTATGATTTGTTAATTGATAGGATTGTAAAGGCGACTGATATTGATAGAGATGAGATTGAGAGAAAGGTTGAAGCTAAGAAAGCAAAGTTGAGTGGGCTTATTTCAAGAGAAGGGGCGGCACAAATTATTGCAGCAGAATTGGGGGTAAGTTTTGAAAATCAAGATGTTAAAATTAGTGAACTTATGCCTGGAATGAGAAAGGTAAATGTTATGGGAAAGATTATTCAGTTATTTCCGATTCGTGAATTTGAAAAAAATGGACGAAGTGGGAAGGTTGCAAATTTTAGGTTTGCTGATGAAACTGGAAATTGTCGGGTAGTTTTATGGGATACAAAGCATATTGGTCTTTTAGAATCTGGAGAGGTAAAGGAAGGGGATGTTGTTGAGATTAGAAATGCTTCAACAAGGGATACTGAAGTTCATTTGTCTAGTTTTAGCGAGTTTAAGAAAAGTTCTGTTATTATAGAAGATGTTAAGGTGGAGAATGAGTCAAAAGAAGTGGAAATTAGTGGTCTTGTTAATGGGCAGAGTGTAAGAATTAGGGGGATTGTTGTTCAAATGTTTCCGATTAGATTTTATAATGTGTGTCCTGAATGTAATAAGAAAGTCAATAGTGAGAATGATATTTTTTCTTGTGCTGAACATGGACAGGTTAGTCCAAAGAGAAAAGGGATTTTGAATTTTGTTTTAGATGATGGTACCGAATGTGTTCGTTGTGTCTTATTTAGTGATGCCATTAATAAGTTGTCTAATGAGGAAGAATTAGCTGATGAGGAAAAGTTTAATATTTTTAGGAAGGATTTTTTGGGAAGTGAGATTCATGTATCTGGGAATGTTAGACGAAATAGTTTATTTAATAATTTGGAGTTAATTGGTAATGATGTTAGTATGGTAGATATTGAAAAACTGATTGTTGAGTTAGAGGCGAAGGCTTGAAGGATTTTTTAGAAATAAGTTTAAATACTTGTTTTTTGTTTTATTTTTAGCATGGACAAATTGGAAAGTTTGAGGGTTTTTCCTTTGTATGATTTAAAGAAGAGGGGAATTTCTACAATTGTTGCAACAGTTCTTATTGTGTTAATTACTGTTGCGTCTGTTACTGTTTTGTGGGTTGGGGTTATGCCTTTAATTGCACAATCTTTTTTTGTTGAGGATGCGGATGTGAGATTTCAGATTCAAAAAGGATAATATACTGCTTATGATTCAGGTAATGATTTATTGTCTGTTCAGATTAAGAGAGGGGCTGATGAAGCGGACATTTCAAAATTAAGGTTTATAATTGGTGAGGATGATGGAAATTCGGTTGAGCATGTAAGTAGTGATGTGGTTGTTTTTGGTGGTAATAAAGTATATTATTTTGATGTAAGTGGTATTGATTTGGTTGAGCTAAGTGTTTCTCCGGTTTATAATGTAAATGGTGAAGAGCATAATAGTCAAATGATTAATACTTTAAAAGAATTACCAGATAGAACGTTAGATTTTTCAGGTAAAACAGTTGTTGATTTTGATGCTCTGTAATAAAAGTTGTTTATGATGAGTTTTTGATAGTACATATTTTTAGTAATGAAGAAAATGGCGTTTTTTTAGAAAAAAATAGTTTTAAATAATTTATTTGATTTGATGTTCTATGTTATTTAGAACTCATTTGACGTTTGGCATTTTTTTGTTTTTAGTTTTATTTAATTTTGTTGAAATTTGGTGGTTGTTTTTGATTGGCGTCTTAATTGGTGTTTTGATTGTTGATTTGGATAGTAAGAAGAGCAGGGTTGGTAATTATTTTCTTTTTAGACCATTTCAGTTTTTTGTGAAACATCGTGGGTTTATGCATAGTTTGTTGTTTGGATTTGTTGTGATGGTTATTTTTGCTATGTTTAGTGTGAATTTGGCTTTTGGTTTTATTCTTGGCTTTTTGAGTCATTTATTTCTTGATTGTTTGACTAGACAGGGGGTTATGCTTTTATGGCCAATTTCTAAGAAGAGATTTAGGTTTCTTTTGAGGAGTGGTGGACTTTTAGAAGATGTGATTTTTGTTTTACTATTACTAGTTGATGTACTTCTAATTGTTTGGATGATAACTGGTTTGTCGTCATAAAAAGTGAAATAATCCTTTTGAAGTCCATAAATCCTTATAAAGAATGGAGAGGTTGTTTTTGCATGGTTCATAGTAATTGTCCTTATGTTGTTCATAGAAGTTTTGGAGGAGGAAATGTTGTTTATCATTGTGAGGTCTTTGGTGGTTTGTTAGATTTTTGTGATACTGTTTCTAAGGATTATCAAAGTTGTTTATGGTATATGATGATTGAAGAGAGAAAAAAACTATGCTTCTTGTTGCCTTTTTTTGATAGAGAGGGTGAGGAGTTTTGATATGGCTAAAGTTGACGATATGGTTGAGGAAAAGGAAAAAGAGATTGATTTGAAAGTTACAAAAAGAGTTTCAAAAAAAAGTAACGAAGAAAAAGAACCAGAATTAATTGATTTGCCGGGTG
>CAZXBY010000047.1:0-6282 GCA_964639055.1 Candidatus Woesearchaeota archaeon | reverse complement strand
AGAATATAAGAAACAAGCTTCAAAGAACTATTATTTTTAGATTTCTCCTTAACCTGTGACAACCAAAACACTCCCATAGCAATTAAAATCAAAGAAACAATGTCACAAACATAAAAACTCACCATTCTATACTCTAAACAACAATTTCTTTTATAAAACTATTTATTCAACAAATTTTTCGATTACAAAAACTAGCACCACAAACATTAATATAACGACTCGCCCCATAAACACGATACTTATTACTTATACTCACGTCAAACCAATTATTGTATATCTTCAATCCTGTCATATAATTCACATAAACATTATATCCTCCGTTACTCCAATAAATTTATATACAAAATTATCTCTACTTATACATGAAAAAAGAGAATGATAGTAGTCACCCAAAGATCAGCTATGAAACAACTCACGAAAAACCAACAAAAAAAACTAAACCAATAAAAAAAATTACAAATCTCCCAATAAAAAAAATAGTTTTATACTCTTCTATTTTAATAATAATAATAACAAGCCTCATTATTCTTGGAATGTCACTTTATTCATTTCAAAGCTGTAAAACTTGGGACTGTTTTAACCAAAATTTAGCCTCATGTTCAAAAGCCAAATTTGCCGGAGGTCGAGACATAATCTTTGGATACACAATAAATGGAAAAACAAACGATTTTTGTGAAGTTCAAGTTGAATATCTACAAGGAGAAATTGCAAACAAAGACGCAGAAAAATTAGCAAACGAAAAAATGATATGTTTCTTACCTAAAGGAATAGTCATGCTCCCTGAAACAGAATTAAACAATTGCCACGGAATTTTAAAAGAAAAATTACAAGAACAACTCATTTCAAAACTTCATAACTTCATATTACAAAACCTTGGACAAATCAATAAAGAGTTACTCAACCCACTCACATTTCAAACCAATCAAACAGAACAATGAAAGGAACATTTGGCCCCTCAGGATTAGGCCCAACAAAAGAAGCAATAGAGAAATTAAACCTATACCATTCCCTTAGCCTAAAAGCCTGTGAAATAGCATTTACATATGGAATATATATAAAAGAACAAGACACCAAAAAAATCAAAAAAGTTGCAGAAGACTTAAGCATCGCCCTTTCAATCCATGCACCATACTACATCAATTTAAATTCAACAGACCCCGAAAAAATAGAAGCCTCAAAAAAACGAATTTTGGATTGCTGTGAACGAAGCCACCAACTCGGAACAAAAAATTTAGTATTCCACGCCGGATTCTACTCCAAAATGGACCCCGAACTAACATACCAAAACATCAAAATACAAATACAAGAATTACAAGAAGAAATCAAAAAAAACAAATGGGACGTCAACCTCTGCCCAGAAATTATGGGCAAAAAAAATGTATTTGGCTCAATTGATGAAATCTCAAAATTAGCAAAAGAAACTGGCTGCTCCTTCTGTATCGACTTCGCCCACATCCTCGCAAGATACGACCAACACAAATTCGCAGAATTAAAAGAAGCCTTCCCACAAAAAAATTGGCACTGCCACTTCTCAGGCATAGAATACTCAAAAGAAAAAGGCGAAAAAAAACACAAAAAAACACTAACTGAAGAATGGCAAAACCTAATCAATAATCTGAAAAATCTAGACAAAAATATAACAATCATCAACGAATCCCCAGACCCCGTAAATGACTCAATAGAAGGATTGAAAATATACGATAATACAAAATAAAAGAATCACCAAATATTAAGAATATTCAACCCTAAAAACACCATCAATCAAATTTGAATTTGACGGAATAATATATTTAACACCATACTTTGAACAAATAGCTTCCGCAAGAGCAGAACATGCACGAGCTCCAAACATCCATTTAGGAGATTCAGGCATAAACCCCTCCAATTCTCCCAAACTAATATTAGAAAAAATATCATTATTTTTAGAAACAAAACTATCATAAGTTATAATCTTTGGATGATCTGAGTCCTCAAAAAAATCATTCTTCAATAATGGATAACCCGCAACCTTCATATATTTCAACTCCCCACCTGTATAAAACGCCTTACTAATATTCCTTCCAATCTCAGGAAAAACCCCAATAACAAACTCAATAATAGCATTCTTAGAAACAGAAGAATACTTATCATTAACACCAGAAAACTTTTTCAATAAAGTACCAACACCAACATCAATATTCTTTTTTTCAATAACCTCCCCATTTAATACAACCACAAGCTCAGTAGAACCGCCTCCTATGTTAATTAAAAGAATCGACTCATTCAATCCACATTTCCCCACAAGTGCCTTCTCCAAATAAAAGCTCTCTTTCTCTTGAGAAATAATATTAAACTCTAAACCCAACATCTTATCAACTTTATCAACAAAAGCTCGTCTCGCATCATCACTAAGTTTTCTAAAAATAGCAGTAGCATAAATATGGATATCATAAAAAACAAATCTTCCCTTAATCTCTTCTAAAAAATTAATAAGTTCACTCTCCTTCTCATCACTAATCCCATCCGAAGAAAAATCGTCCTTAAAAAAAATAGACTTTATTTCCTTAAGCTCAAGTTCACCATCAACCAAAACATAAACCTTAACAGTAGAAGACCCAACATCAATTAAAACTTTTTTCTCCAGCATACAAAACTTAACAAAAATATATTAATAAGTATTCGCAATAAACTATTAATCACTTCTTTCTCAATTTTTCTTCTTCTTTTTCTCAACCACTTCTTTTCTTTTCGCCTTTTTCTCAGCCTCAATCTCTCTAGTTTCATCCTCAGCCTGCTTTTCTGATTCAATCATACGAATCCTCAAGTCTCCAATTCTCTCCAAAGTTTTTTTAGCCTTAAATGGATCTTCTCTAGTAGTATTCAAAACATAAAGAATTTTTCTCAAAATATCATCATAAGATTCATTCCTATTTTCCCTCAATTTATCAATACGCTCTTTAGTCTCACGTTGAAGCTTTATTGTAGTAATATCCATTTTTATTCACTCCTCAAATTAAGTACTAGATTGTATACCCACGTATACTTTGTCTAGTTTTTGTCATTTGATAATTACAACAGTACAATAACATTTATAAAGGTATTGCAAGTTAAAAGATTAACTAAATTATCAAAATGGAAACCATGAAAAGAACACTTTTGATTCCTTTTTTTGTAGTATTAACTTTCCTATTAGTAGGATTAGTTAGCGCAAATGAATTAACAAGTAACTTGAATACTGAGTTTAATAGTGTTACGTTAAACACTAACGATCTCTCAGTTTCTGTAGGCAATACTGTTCCTGTAAGGGTAACATTTACTGCTGATCAAGATGCAAGTGATGTAAAGGTAAAAGTAAGTTTAGAAGGTCTAAAAGAAGACGTTTCTGAATCAACACAAAGATTCGACCTAATTACGAATAGAACTTACACAAAACTTATGTCATTAAAACTTCCATCAAGTATTAAAGACTTAACTAAAGAAATGACTCTTTATGTTGAAGTAGTTAATTCAAATGATCGAACAGAAAAAAGTTATACGTTAACAATACAAAGAGATTCTTATGAGCTTGACGTATTAAGTATAGACTATAATACACAAGTTACAGCTGGAGAAGTTTTTCCAATTTCTGTTGTTGTAAAAAACACAGGATATCATAGAGGAGACGACAACTACGTTGTTGCTTCTATACCCTCGTTAGGCGTTTCTTCACGAAACTACGCTGGCGATTTAATCCCAGAAGAGGATTACCACCTTTATGATGACGAAGAAGATTCTGTTAACAAAGTAGTATATCTACAAGTACCAGAAAACGCTCCTGCTGGAGTTTACGAACTAACTGTTGTCGCATATAATGATGACGCAGAAACAGAAGTTACAAAACTTATCAGTATACAAGAATCCAAAACAACAACTGTATTAGCAGCTACAAAGAGTCAAGATGTTTCCGCAGGCGAAATTGCTGAATACGAATTAATAATCGTAAACACAGCAAATACTGCAAAAGTTTTCACTATCGACGCAGTGTCAAGTAAAGATTTGATTATCTCAACACCCTCAGTAGTTGCTGTTGGTGCTGGCGAAAGCAAAACCGTTACTGTTAAGGCACAAGTTCCAAAAGGAACTGACAAGGGAATATACACATTCTCTACAGAAGTCGAAGGAAAACAAGTAGTATTCGCAGCAAACGTAATTGGTGAGAAAGCTGTATCATCCTCAATCGTAGGACTAACAGTAATCTTAGTAATTGTATTTGTTGTATTGCTTGCTGTATTAATCATCTTAATCTCAAGGAAAGACAACACAGTTGAAGAAGTAGAAACAAGTTACTACTAAATTCAATTTTTACCCCTTTATTTTTTTGGGAATTTATTTTTTTTCCCCCTTTATTTTTTTATTATATATTAAAAAAGAGCTTTTCAAACCTAATAATACTTATAAAATCGCTAACCATCTAAAACGTTAATATGGGCGCAATAGACGATATACTTTCAGGAGCTAGAATAGTTATCGCAGGAGTGCTTTGATTCGGAGGCAACGCTACTAAACATTGGCATACAGACAATTATATTACCGAGGCTCACGTCGGCCTATTCCATGGCAATATAATGGGAGCTAGCCGAGACGGAGAAGGATTAACAGACATCAACGTTTTAAATGGAAGACGATTTACTCTCTACTCTTCTGCAAGAGATCCTGATGGAGTAAAAAAAGCAGAAGTCCAACGAGATGGCGAAAAATTATATGATGTCACAATTAGAAGAAATGATAACGGATCTTATCCAAAACATATTTCTGATCTCAAACTTTATGAAGCCCAAGGTCCAGCAACAGCCAAATATACAATAGTCGCACAAGATACTCTAGGAAACACAATAGAAAGCGAACCTTCTACACTTCAAGTTGTCGAATGATTTTTATTAAACCTTCAAAGAAATTACCTTACTCATATTCTCTTGCATCGATACCCCATACAATGTAGAACTCTCACTAATAAGGGTATCATTATGAGTAATAATAATATACTGACCCATCTTCATATACTTCTTAATTAAACCGGCAAGCAACTCACTATTATGTTTATCCAAAGCAGCATCAATTTCATCAAAAATATAAAAGCAATACGGATTATACTCCTGAATTGCAAAAATCAAAGCGAGAGCAATCATAGTCTTCTCTCCACCAGACAAAGAAGCAATATCAAAATATCTCCCACGACTAATTTTCACCAAAATATTAATCCCGCCATCAAATGGATTCTTCTTGTCCTCCAACTCCAAACTAATCTCACCCTTATTAGACAATTGATTAAAATTCCTAGTAAAAATCTCATTTAATGCAAACAATGTAGTCATAAAAACCTTCTTTTTCTTTTTATCAATCTCAATTACTATCCCCATAATCTTTTCTTTCTCAAGCTCAATCGTCTTTGCCTTTTCACTAATTAATTCAACCTGCTCTTTAACCTGCTCAAAAACCTCTAATGCCCTCAAATTAACATTCCCTAATTGGGTAATCCTAAACTGTGCCTTCTGTAACCTCTCTTTAACCTGAACACTAGGCACCTTCAAAACATCAATCCCCTCAAACTCTTTAAGTTCATCCTTCAACGACGAAATCTGCGCATCAAATTGTGCCTTCTGAACCTTACTATTATGAATTTTCTCTTCAAACGACCTAATATTATGCTGTAACCCAATAATATCTGTCTCCAAAACCTTCTGCTTATCCTCTAATTCATTTTTCTCACCAAATAAATCTTGTGCCTGAAGAAACACCTTTTTTTCTAAAGCCTCCTTCTTATTTAAAACCCTATTTTTTTCATCAACCATAACAGAAATACGACGCAATTCAACTTCACTCTCTTCCAAATCTCTAATAACCGACTTCTTTTCCATAGACAACCTTGAAATTTCTCTCTGTTTAATTCCTATTTCACTATCAACATCAATATTAACAAAACTAAAATCCTGTAATCTCCGACGAACATCGTCATACGTATCTTCAACATTTTTTAAAGAATCAAATTCTTTTTTTAATTTATAAATCTTAGAATCCAAAAGTTTAATCTCTTCAACAACCACCTTCTGTTCCCCGACCAACTTTTTAACATCTTCTTTTCGCCTCTCCGCATTAGACAACTTAACAATATCAACCTCAATATCACTTACCTTAGAGCTAAGATTCGCCAACCCATCCTTCAATTTCCCTATTTTTTCAACATAATCATCCTTTTCAGCTAATATCTTTCCTTCTTCTTCTCTCGCCTTAAAAATTTTCCCCTTAGAATCATCACCTATTATCTTC
>CAZXBY010000046.1:0-6365 GCA_964639055.1 Candidatus Woesearchaeota archaeon | reverse complement strand
TTTATGATAAGTTGATGTCCGAATTGACACTTTTGGAATTACAACCTCAGGTTAAGGTTGATGGAGAAAGCTTGTATTGTCAGCCAACGGTGAAGGAATTCATTTCCTGTTCTTAATTGTAGTTGTAATATTTATGTAGTTTTAGAAAGTTGGTAATGTTTATGTTGGATAAAGTTTATAAATTAGGAATGGTAGAGTATTTCATGAGAGAAGTGATAAACAAGAAGGGACTTTCGCCGGTTATTGCTTCTGTCTTATTGGTATTTTTGGTTTTAATATTAGCGAGTATCGTTTTTTTATGGGCTAGGGGGTTTTTTAGTGAACAGTTAGAGAAAGGTGGGGAATCTGTTGATAATCAGTGTAAGAAAATTGATTTTAATGTAGAATTGGCTGGTGGTTACACGGGTGGTATTCAGGTTGATTTAGATATCTCTAATTTGGGAAGTGTCGCAATACATATGGTTAATATTAAGGAGGTGAAGGGTGGGGAGGCAGAAACTCATCCTTATGTTTTAAATCTTGGGGAGGGGGCATCAACAAGATTAGAAGTTACCTTAGATAATAGTGATGTGGAGGAGATTATTATTACTCCTGTTATTATTGGTGAGGTTGTTGGTGGAAACAAGAACAAACCTTTTACTTGTGTGGGTAATGTTGAAAGATTGATATTATAGGATATTTAATGTATAGATGTCGTAGCCAGAATTATAAAATTTTATTGTTGTATTTGAGTTTGAAAAGTTTCTTTATTGTCTTTGTTTGATCAATTATCCTTATTAATTAAGGGGGAGAGGAATCAAAATGAAAGAGAATAAAGGAAAAAAATATCATTGGCTTTTTTCTGGATAGATGTTTAGATATAAGTAATTTAATAAAGTCTATCGTTTTTAAGTTTAAGAAGAGGTGATGTATGGTTGATGTTGATTTATTAGAACAATTGGTTCATGCTATGGAAGATGCTATTGTAAAATTGGAAGAAGCTTTTAAAAAAGGGGATTTGAATTATATTAATAGGCTTAGAGTTTTTATTTTTAATATTCATCAGCAAATAAATAGTCTTTTAATAGAGGTGTTGAATGGTGGTTTGAAAATGAATATAAAACCTTCTGTGGAGGTGTCACAGAGGTCGGGAGTAGGGGGTGAGGTATCGTCTGATGTATCTTCTGCTACTTCGCGAGGAGGTAAAAATGTTTGAGGAATTTAAACAAAATTTGATGGTTGAAAAGGAGATAATTAATCAATTGAAGGGGACTTTGGAGGAGAAGAAAAAAAATGCTTATTTGAATCAATTGAGAGTTTTGAATGGTGCTATTCCTGAATTGTTAAAGAAAACATCTCCGGTGAAAAGTATAAGTTCTGCTCCTGTGGATTTGGTGTCTGTTAATTCTGTTGTTTCAGGGAAGGTAGTGTTGATTAGAAAGGAGGATGTTCCTGTTTATGGAGTTGATTTAAAATCTTTGGTGATATCTTCGAAGGAATTAAAAAAAAGCAATGAATCTTATTCTGTTGTGAAGCCATCTTTAATTAGATCTTTATCAAATAGATTTTTTAGAGGAACTGCGGAGAGATATCTTCCACGTTTTAGAAGACTTTCTGATAATATAAAAATGGCAAATTTATCTATTTTACCATCAACTTATCTTGCTATTATGTTTTTTATTACATTTTGTTCTGTTTTTTTTGGTATTGGTATTTATGTTGTTTTATTGGTTTTGAGTTTTGATTATTGGACTTATTTTTGGGTTGTTTTTTTAGTTCCGACTGTTACATTTGCTGGATTTTATTTTTATCCAGGGTCTGAAGCTGGTACTGTTCAAAAAGCGATAGCGTATGAATTGCCTTTTGCGACTATTCATATGGCAGCGATTGCTGGGGCGGAGGTTGAACCAACTAAGATTTTTCAGATTATTGCGAATTCGAAGGAGTATCCAACTGTGGGGTTTGAGATGCAGAAGATAATAGTGTTGATAAGATTGTATGGGTATGATTTAGTGACGTCGTTAAAGAATGTTGCCAGGAGAACTTCTAGTCCAAAGTTGGCGGAGTTGTTAGGTGGACTTGCAACTAATATTAGTGGGGGTGGGGAATTGAAAAATTATTTATCTAGAAAATCAGAAAATTTGCTTTTGGATTATAGGCTTGAGAGAACAAAGTATATTGATATTGCAAGTACATTTATGGATATTTATATTTCTATTTTGATTGCGGCTCCGATGGTTTTGATGCTTATGTTTATTATTATGAATGTTGCGGGGCTTGGTTTTGAGGGATATTCAATTAATTTTTTAATGATAATTAGTATTGTCGTGATTATTATTGTTAATATCCTTTTCATTATTGTAATAAATTTTAAACAACCTAAGGTATAAATGGAAATTAAATTTAAATATTTTGGCGGAATTATTTTGGCGGTAATTATAGTTGGACTTTCTTTTTATTATTTGTACCCGGAAAAAGCGAGTATGTTTTATTTTGTTTTAGTTTTAGGATTGATAATGTCTGTTCTTCCTTTTATGGTGTCTTTTTTGTTTGGTAGGGGTAAACAAAGAGAAAAAGAAGAAAAATTTTTGGAGTTTACAAGGGATCTTGTTCAGGGGGTTAAGTCGGGAACTCCTATTAATAAGTCTATTATAAATTTGCAAAGAAGAGACTATGGAGCTTTAACGCCACATGTGAAGAAACTTGCAAATCAGATTTATTTTGGTATTAGTTTGAATGTTGCGTTTGATACATTTGCTAAGGAAACAAAGAGTAGGGTTATTAGTAGGGCTATGGTCCTGATTAGTGAGGCACAAAAGGCGGGAGGGAGAATTGAGACGATAGTTGAAGCTGTTGCTAAATCTGTTAACCAAATTGAGAATTTAAGAAAAGAGAGAATGTCGTCTGTTTATAATTTGGTTGTTCAAGGTTATATTATCTTTTTTGTGTTTATTATTATTATGTTGGTTTTGGAATATGCAATTTTGCCACTTGCGGTTGAATTTTCGCAAAATCAAATTGAGGGGTTGGGGAGTACTGGTGGGGAGATTTTGAGTAAACAGCAATTTTCTACGCCTCTTTTTGTGATGCTTTTGGTTCAGTCTTTTTTTGCGGGACTTGTTATTGGTAAAGTTTCGGAAGGGACGATACTTGGGGGCGTGAAACATTCTTTTTTATTGCTGATGATTACTCTTGTAATTGTTACAGGGACTAGGGCATTGTTTCCATGAAGTAAAAGTAAAAAAGGAGGATAAGTCTTTTTTAGAATAACGAAATTTTATTGTTGTATTTGAAATTGTTTGTTTCTTTGCTGTTCTTATTTGATTTTATTTTTTCCAATTAAGTAAAGGGGGGGAATCAAGGTAAATATGGCAAAGGAAATAATAAATATAGCTAATTCTATTTTGTACATAATTAAGAGGATAATCTATTTAAAGATAGTTTGATTGGAATTATTTATGAAGAGAGGGAGTGTGTTTTTTAATAATAGAGGAATGAGCCATCATATTGAGATGGTATTTTCGTTTGTGATATTTATTGGGTTTGTTTTTTTTGTTTTGATTTTTGTGAAGCCTTATGGTAATGATTTTTTGACAGGTTCGGTTGTTAGTGGGGCACAATATAATTTTATGGAATCATCAGAGATTGAGTTGGTTACTTTGTTTATTTCTGTTGATAGTTTGGTGATGGGGGGTGCTACATGTTTTAATGTTGAGTTGCCTTCGGAAATTATTGGTGATTCGTATAACAGTTCTATTGTTAGGTTTGTTGATGGCTCTGTTACGGATTCAGAGCTTGAAGGTAATATTTTGAAATCGGTTGGTGCTGGTGATGAGTCCTATTATGTTTTTTTGTCAACTGACTTTGATGATGAAAGTTTGGTGGGATGTGTTGATGCTATGAGTAATGTTAGTTTTGGTAGTTTTCGTAAGGAAAGGGTTATTTTTGTTGAGAAGTTGGAGCAGATGAAGCTTCTTTATGATAGTGATTATGAGTTGTTAAGGCAAAGTCTTGCTATTCCTGATGTTTTTGATTTTGCAGTTGTTTCGGAAATTGTTACTATGGAAAAAGATATTCCATTTAGCTCAGAGGTTTTTTCAGAAGATTATGTGGAAAAAGTTTTATTCGAGGATGGAAAAGTTAAATTTATTAGGTTTAGTATTAAATTATGGCGATAGGTGGTTTATTGAGGTCTCGTGGTGGATGGATTAGGATATTGGAAGTGATGATTGCGATAACGATTTTGTCGGGGGTTATTATTTTTGTTTATACTACAAGAGTTGATTCAGTTTCTTTGAATGGTTATGTTTATAGTTATCAGAAGGAGATTTTGTCAGGTATTTCTATTGATGAAGAATTAAGGGGGGTTATTTTGAATGATGATAAAGATGCTGTTATGGATTCTATTGTGTTGCCTATAAATTTGAATTTTACGATTAAGATTTGTGATTTGACTAATCCACCTACACCTTGTAATATGGATTCTGATTTATTTATTTTATTATTAGAAAAAGATGTATATGTTAGCGAAATTATTGTTGCTAGTAATTTGACGAAATATGCACCTAAAAAGGTTAAGTTGTTTATTTGGGAAAATTAGGGTATATAAGGATTATATGAGAGTTATAATTAAAAAGTCTTGTTTCGTATTTTGTTTATGCCATTTGATGTTATTATAGGAAGAAATGAGAGTGATAAGAAGGCTTTTGGTAAGCGTGGTTTAGCGTTTTTGGGTAAGAGTTATGTGAAGATGGGTAATTATACGTCGCTTTCTAATCCAATTTTTATGGATATTGTGAGAACTCATGTTATTTTGATTGCTGGAAAGAGAGGAAGTGGTAAATCGTATACAATTGGAACTATGGCGGAAGCTTTGAGTGACTTGGGAGTGGAGGAAAGTGGGAATATCGCTTCTTTGATTTTTGACACTATGGGTATTTATTGGACGATGAAGTATAAGAATCAGAAGGATACGGAGTTGCTTTCAGAATGGGGGATGGTTGCAAAAAATGTGCCAATGAAAATTTTTGCGCCGGCTGGTTATTATGAGGAGTATCTTGAAAAAGGAATTAATGTTGATGCGCAATTTGCTATTAAAATTAGTGAGATGAGAGCGAGTGATTGGATTAATATTTTTGAATTAACATATGTCGATCCTATTGCGATTGTTATTGAAACAGTTATTGAGAAGTTGATAAGGGAGAAAGAATCGTTTAGTTTTGATGATATTTTTAATGAAATTTCATTGATGGAGAACATAGATTTGAATAGTAAGAATTCTGCGGCGGCTCTTTTTGGTGCGGCGAAATCTTGGAAGGTTTTTAATGAGGAGAAGGGGACGACTATTAAGGAATTGATTCAGGCGGGGCAGACGACGGTTATCGATCTTTCTATGTATGCTTCTTTGGGGGCATTTAATGTTAGGGCTTTGATTATTGGTTTAGTTAGTAAGAGATTGTTTGATGAAAGGATGAGTGAGAGAAAGTCTGAAGAAGTACAGGCTGTGATGTATGGTGCAAATTATGAAAAATTTAAGATTAATAGGGATATGCCCTTGACTTGGATTTTTATTGATGAAGCGCATGAGTTTTTGCCTAGGGTTGGAAAAACACCGGCATCAGATGCATTGATTCAGGTTTTAAGAGAGGGACGACAGCCCGGTATTTCTCTTGTGTTGGCAACTCAACAACCTGGTAAAATTCATACAGATGTTATGACCCAATCGGATTTGATAATTGCGCATAGGTTGACTGCGGAATTGGATGTGAAGGCTTTAAATGAGATTAATCAGTCTTATTTATATTCAAAGGTTAGTGATCAAATTAATACGTTGCCTAGGCTGATGGGGTCGGCAATTATTCTTGATGATAATAGCGAGAGGGTTTATCCGATGAGGGTGAGGCCTCGGTTTACTTGGCATGGTGGGGAAGCTCCTATCGCGATAAAAAAGTTGGAAGAAGGGGAACTGTAGATTTTTTTGTCTTTGATTGTTTGATATTTTTAGAAAAAAGAGGGATAAAAAAGGTTGTTTTTTGGTATTAGTTTATGGAATAGAAAGGTTTATATATTGTCCTTACTAAGTAGTAACATGGTAAAGGTTGTTGATGAAAGCGTTGAAGAAAGTAGGGAGATGGATGACATTTATGGTTTTATGCCTATTGTTGGTCCTGCATTGTTAGCTGGAAAAGCGGCTGGACGATTAGTTGATAAGTGGAAAGGTGGAGATGATTCGAGTAAAAGTGATGTTTATGGGAAAGGTGGTTCTGAATTGAATAAGGGTGGTTATAGAAATGATTTTTTGAATGATGCATATACGCAGAGGAGTGCTTTTTTGGCGGATGCAAAGAAGCAGAGAGACAATTTCTTGACAGATGCAAATGAGCAAA
>CAZXBY010000045.1:0-6429 GCA_964639055.1 Candidatus Woesearchaeota archaeon | reverse complement strand
ATTAATATTGGATTTAATTGGTGATGAAAATGTGTTTTATCGATGAATAAGTATGGTAAAATAAAAAAGGATTTTATAATGAGTAGCAACCTAGGAGAAAACAAGAAAAATGCATTAGAAAGGTAGATAAGGCACATTGGTGAACCTTCATTTTTAGTAATAACTCCAGAGTTCTTTATTTTTGAACTTATTAGATTTTTAGATTTTTAGATTTTTAGATTTTTAGATTGAGCTAAATAAATTGGCTCATAAAACCATATTCTTTCATTTTTTACCATTGAAAAAATCCATTTTGTGATAGAAAAATGGAAAAGATTCTCCTCAATAAGATACATGGGTAAATGTCTTTTTTTAATATTAAGCAATCCCTCCTATCATCCCCGTATCTATTGGGTTAAGAAAGGTAAGTTAACTTTCTTTGTATTTTGAAAATTATATATGAGATAAAGGCTAATTAAAATATAAAATTGGTGTAACAAATGAGTGTATCGTGGCCGTACTAAACTCTTTTTACAAAGCAGTTTTGCACTTAGGATAACAAAGTGAATAGTGCTCTTCTTTTTAAGTTAAAAAGTTTAAATTTTTTTAATTTAATACATGTAAAGTTCTGTTTCTTTGGCTTGCCTTTTACTTCTTAGAAACTACCTATCTTACTTGTTTTTTCCAAAGAAATGAAAAAAAATCATTGATAACAGAAAGGCAGAAAATAAGACAATAAAATACGAAGTTGTTAGCTGAGAGGTGTATCCAAAATATTGAATTGTTGCATCAAAAGATTGAGAAACATCTGGATTTAATGTGCAGACTGAATATTGAGATATCGGGTTGGGAACATTGGAAAATTTTTTGCATGGAATCAGTGGATAAAGAATGGAAGCGATTAGCATTCCTGAGGAAAAAAGTGAAGAATAAATTATTTTTGTTTTAAATTTCATGTTATAAGAAAAGATAAGTATTATTTAAATTTACTCATAAGGTAAGGTTCTGTTCGAGGTAAGAATATACCTTAATATTATATTCATTTTTCTAACTTTTCCTCTCCTAAACCATTCCACCTTAATTTACTCTTTGTCTTGATCATTGTTTTTTCCCTTACTTAATAGAGAAAAAGAGATAATATTCTGAAGATTTTTTGTAGTAATGAGAATAGGAGAGATGGACTCAAATGAGGATTGGACAAGAAAAATAAAGTAAAAAAATTATGGTTTCTTTCTTAATCTAGATACACCTGATTCTTATTATCAGTTTTGAGTTGTTTTTGCTTAACTATAGATAAAAAATATAGGCATTCTGAAAAAAATACAAAACTATAACATAAACAAACAGCTGTTTGGACAACCCCTGTTATATATAGTGTCCAAACAAACAACAAACACTGTTTGGACAGCAAAATAAAATTTTAGATATGAAAACAAAAAAATCAAGGTTTTACGAGAAGAAAAACACATTTTTGTACTTTATATGTTTGGACAGTCATAAATAAAAAATACGAAAAGCTGTTTGGACAGGGTGTTGAGGCTGTTTGCTGTTTGGACAGACTCGAAAGATTTATAAAAGAAAGCGCCTTAAATATACTATGGTGTTTGGATTATTTGGACATAAAAAAAGGGTTGAGAAACTAAGAGAAGAGGTTCAAGATTCTTTCTCTCATGTGAGGAGAGATGTTAATAAAATAGGTGATTGGATAAAACATCTCGACGATAAAAAGGAAACTCATGATAATGATATAGAAACTTTAAAATCTAGTGTTAAAACACTACAAGATGAGATAAAAGAGCTAAAAGACACCGTTTCTTTCTTTGGACAGGGGCTGTCCAAACAGCAAATTAAAACAGCACAACATGTGGCAAACAAACAAACAGCTAAGGATGCTGTCCAAACAGCTGTCCAAACAGCTGTTCAAACAGACGATTTAGATAAATTAACTGTTATGGAAAGAGCTGTTGTATGGGCGTTATTGAACACAGACATGAAACTTAGTTATGAAGACATATCAACCCTGCTTGGAAAGGACAAAAGCACTATTAGAGGGCAAATTAACAATATTAAGCAGAAAATCCCTGGTATTTTAGAAGAAGTTAAGGAATCGAGCGGGAAGAAAAGGCTATTTATCACTGAAAATATGAAAAGTCATATTGCAAAGAGGGCAAAAATTAAAATAAACTCCTAAAACTCGAAAAGTGAGAGTTAAACCTTTGTTTTTTTGTTGAAAAAAAAGTTTTTTTGGATGAAAAGTGAGAGAAAGGTGAAGTTGAGTTATTTTGTTTTTGAGAAAAGTTTGGAAAATAAGAGAAAAGTGAGAATAAATTGAGTTTTACCGATGGTAAAATATGAAAAAACTAGCCTAAATACTAAAGATTTAGGGTTTTAAAAATAAAAAAATGCGATAACATAGGTGTTGGAATACAAGGAAAAATAGATGTAAACATTTTAATAAAAAGAAAAGTTATATTAAATTATGTTCGTTTAACCGAATAACAAAAAGTTTGTTTAGGGTTTACTTATTAAAAAATGTTTTTATCGTCGATAAACTATAGGTCTCTTAATCGTAAAATAGTAGACAAAGTGGCTATCTTTTTGAGATTTTGGGATATATTTAGTATAATTTTCTTGTTATTTAGACGAGTTTTGTCTATTGGGACTCCTTTTTTTATCAATTTGTTAATATAATCACGTATAGAGGATTCTGTGAGGTTTATTGATTTTGCAAGTAAATTATAACCTATTTCATTAATTTGTTGATCTTCTAGGGTATAAAGCGTAGAAAACACTAACATTTCTTGGGGAGTTAAGCCCTTAAATTTATGGCGGATTTCTTTTTTTACATCATCTAAGGAGGCAAGGAGTTCGTTAACTTTTTCAAATTCTGATAAGGTGCTGAGTAAATATTCTGGGGACTGTCCTTGTTGTTCCATTTGAACAGCATTTAAGGGAAACACCTCCTGTCTGTCTGTTGGTTTGTCTGTTGGTTTGTCTGTCTGAACCCCACCATTTCCTATGGAAAAAGTGGTTTTTGAGGCATATAAGGGTTCTAAAGGTGTTTTTTTTACGCCTTGTGTCTTAATATCTGTCTGATTGTCCGTCTTAACCTCCTTTTTAGAGGTAATACCTGTCTGATTTGTCTTATCTTGAGAGGAAATTGGCTTATTCTGGTTTATATAAGGGGATGTTTCACCCTCTTGTATGTCTAAAGAGGTGTCTGTTTGTCTGTCTGTTTGTGTATTTGAAGTATTGCTTGAATAAACTATAGGAGATGGGATAGAAGAAGGGTTCTTGGGGTGGGTATTTGGTGTTTGTTCTAATGTATTAATAGATGCTTGAATCTTATGCATATTAATATGTAAACTAGATATATCATTTTTTAATGATAATATATCCTCCTTTATCTTCTGGAAAGCCTCTTTTAGTGGATCCATAAAAATAATAATGGATATATGTTTATAATAATAATTGTAGTAAAATATTGTTTATTGCATTTCTTTGTATGCAGAATATACTTTTGAAGAAATTCGCCATCTGAGGCGTCTCTCATATTTGATCCCTTGGTTATTTTTTTCTATTTTTATTAAGATTCCTTTTTTGTCTAATTCAGTTAATCTTTTTTTCATAAACTCTTCATCTCTAGCTAATTCTCTTGCAATGTCCGAAGTAAATACTTGCTTCGGGAATATGGAATAAAGATAATAAAGTATTTGTTCCTCTATCTTCTTTATTTTCTCTTCAGATATTCTTGGCATATAACGATAAATATATGTAGTTTTATATAAATATTGTTTTTAAAAAATATTGGGTTAAAAGTTAATATTTTCTATTTCTTTATTCTTTCTTTGATTGAAGTGTTGGTAGTTTTATATGGATTGGAAGTCCTAATTCCTCTTCTAATTCAAAGGCTTTAATTGAAAATTTTTGTATAATTAAATTCATAATAGCCATTTGTTCTGGTGTATCAAAATTTTTGCTTTTATAATTCTCTATTATTGTATCCATTTCTTTGTCTTCAGCATCAATAAAAAGTTGTCCTTCTATCTCTATTTTTCCTAATTCACCATATTTAATTTCGAAAATTGAATTAATTTTTAAAGATTCTATTTTTACATTTTCTGGTTTATATTTTTCGATGGATTTAATATTAATATTAGTCTTTAATTCTAACTTGCCATCAAAGTCTGGATTTCTTTCTGCATGCAATTTAAAAATTTTTGATCCTAATAATCTCATAGTAGTATGGATAAATAAGAGTTTTTAAAGTTTTTGACATTTAGATAGATAGATAAGAACAAATTTATCAAATTAAGGCTTGAATATGATTACATTAAGTCTTCTTCTGATACTACTACAAAATCTCCAACTGCAATTACAGAATTATATGGAACTAAGGCCTCTTTGTCCTTTGTTTTTTCCAATGATAAATTAGCAGTATAACTTGTTAAGTCTTTAACAACTAAATGAATTAATTCACCAGTTCTTGCTTCAAATGTAATATCTTTTATTATACCTAGTTTTTTTCCTTCTTTTGTTACGACTTGTTTGTTTAATAGAGATTTAAAGGGTCTTTTTTCCATTATGAGAAAAGAAGAAAATAATTTATAAATGTTTGTGTGGTTTATGATATATAAAAAAGAGACTTCTTCTGATTTATATTAAAAAATTGGAAAAATAATGGTAAAGAATGAGGATGTTCTTCTTTTTGTAATTAATAATGCTTAATTTGTTAATTTTTATTATAAAATCTTCTAATAATAAAAATACTTGGTTGTGCGAACTTTTACTTCATTTATCCTCTCACCCCATGGTTTCTCTTGGAACTTATTTATAAAAAAATAATTAAATTGACTTTTAATGTTTTTAAATTTTAATTTATAAAGTTATATATTATATATTATATATATATTATTATTATATATTAGTATAGTTATGTTAGAAAAAGAATAAGAAAAATAAAGAGAAGAAGAAATATTTTTTTGTTATTTCTTCTGGAGAGGAAATGAAGGGGTGAGTGTATTACTGGTTCTTGAGAGTTTTATCGAGGGAATGTTAGATTAAGGAATAATGTAGTGGGGCTTAAAAGTTTCTATAGGAAGTGTAGGTGTAATTATTTCATTTCGGTTATATTAATGTTTAAATAGTAGTTTTTATTTGAAAAGGGTATAAAATGAGAGGATATAAAATGAAATGGCTGTTGAATTAGATGATATTTTTAATACTGCTTTGAACAATAGTTTATTTAAAAGTAAGAGTGTTTTGCAGGTAAAATATACTCCTGAATCAATACCTCATAGGGATGATCAAATTAAGTCAATTGCTGGGATTTTAGCTTCTATTTTAAGAGGAGAAAGGCCTAGTAATTTATTTGTTTATGGTAAAACGGGTACAGGAAAGACATTGAGTGTTGAATATGTTAGGGATCAAATTATGAAGAAGAGCGAGGAATTAGATATTGATATTAGATTTGAATATTTAAATTGTAAGCTTAGAAAAGTTGCAGATACAGAATATAGAATTTTAGCTGCATTAATTAAAAAATTAGGAGGTAGTGTTCCTGCTACTGGTCTTCCAACAGATAAGGTTTGGAATAAATTTTTTGAATTGATTGATACAAAGAAGCAATTAATTGTGTTTATTCTTGATGAAATTGATCAAGCGGTAAAGAAGATGAGTGATACTTTCTTGTATTCAATGACTCGTATGAATCAAGAATTAGAGAGGGCTCAAATTTCTTTAATAGGAATAAGTAATGATGTGACATTTTTGGAAAATATCGATCCTAGAGTTAGGAGTAGTTTGGGTGAAGAGGAATTTGTGTTTCCTCCATATAATGCTATTCAGTTACAAGATATTTTAATTGAAAGGTGTGCTTTGGCATTTAAAGAGGGTGTTATTTCTGATGGTGTTGTGGCAAAATGTGCCGCTTATGCTGCTAGAGAGCATGGGGATGCAAGGCGGGCTTTAGATTTATTAAGAATTGCGGGTGAGTTATCTGAAAGGGATGGAAAAAAAAGAATAGAGGAAGAATATATTGATTATGCAAATCAGAAGATAGAAAAAGATAAGATAATAGATATTATTGAAACATTTCCAAAACAGCATAAATTGGTTATTTATTCGATTATTCAATTAACAAAGGAGCAGAAGAATAAAAAAATAGATAAATTTTTTACGGGTGATGTTTATAATTTATATCAAGATATTTGTATAAGGGCTAAGACTGATTCGTTAACGCAGAGAAGAGTGTCAGATATTTTGGCAGATATTGATATGCTAGGTATTATTAATGCTAAGGTTATAAGTAAGGGACGTCATGGTAGGACAAGAGAAATTAGGTTGGGAGTTCCGGATAATATTTTGATTAGAATTGATGATCTTTTGACTGAAAGTTTGGTTTTGTAGATTATTCATGTTTTTATATATAATAATACTTATTAAGAGTTT